>JAUQXC010000979.1 GCA_030834825.1 Thermoflexales bacterium | reverse complement strand
CCCCGCTTTTCCGATGATTTGACCTTGGAACACCCAGTGTTGTCCTCCGACTGTCTTGAAGTATTTATCTTTAATCCAGCGTTTGGATTTCTTCGGATGTCGCCGTTGGGCCCATTGCCACAGGGCCGAAAAGATGAGATGGTCCACTTTCGCAAAGGTGCGTTTGCTGGAGATATGTCGATGATAGTTCGCCCAACCTCGGATTATCGGATTGAGTTGCACGATCAGGTTCCCCGCCGTGGCCTGTGCGTTCGTCTTGATCAGTTGGTGGATCTTGTCCAAGAACGCGGTGATGTTTTTGCGGGATGGCTTGACGAGGATCTTGCCCTGGTATTCACGGATATGTTGGCCGAGAAAATCAAAACCTTCGGTGATATGCGTGATGTGAGTTTTCTCGGGTGAAAGTTCGAGTCCCCGTTCTCTCAAAAATTGTTCGACCAGGGGTCGAACTTCTTCTTCCAACAGTTCGCGTGAACTTCCGGTGATGATGAAGTCATCCGCGAACCTCACGAGATTGACTTTGGCTTTTCGGCTTCGAGTCGTCGCCTGGGGATATTGCTCACGGAGCTTCTTTTCGAGGCCATCGAGTGTTAGGTTGGCCAGGACAGGCGAGCAGATTGCCCCTTGCGGCGTGCCAGTTCCGGTAGGGTGAAGACGTCCCTGCTCCACGTATCCGGCTTCCAGCCATTTTTGGAGGATGGTCTTATCCATCGGGATGTGGGCCATTAACCAGTCATGACTGATCCGGTCGAAGCAAGCTCGGATATCTCCTTCAAAGATCCATTCTGCGCCACCTCGATTGCTCAAGACGATGTGGCATTGTTCGATCGCATCCGCTGGAGAGCGTTCTTTGCGGAATCCATACGAGTTCGGATCCGCCGTGGTCTCCGCGATCGGATCGAGGACCAACAGATACAAGGCTTGCATCGCTCGATCCCGTAGGGCGGGGATACCCAGGGGGCGTTGTCGTTTTCCGTCCGACTTGGGTATGTAGATCCGGCGTAAGGGCTGAGGATGGTAGCCCCGGGGTTGCAGTCGCTGTACGGCGGTTGCTTTTTGGGTCGGCGTGTTCCAGATTTCTCCATCGATGCCTGGTGTCCATTTGCCTTGGTTCTCCGTCACGCGTTTAACGGCCAAAACTTTGGCACTAAACGCGTGGGTCAGCAGGCGTTGCAAGGCTTTGACCTTGCCCCATCTACCTTCCTGTGTTGCCTTCACGATACGCGCTTGGAGCCGACGCACATTTTCATGAGCCGTCTGCCAATTAATGGCATGCCAGTCCAGTGCTTCGTGGGAAGCCGCACCAGCAGTCCTACTTAACTCTGCCGTCATCTGCTTTGCCTCCTGAGTCAGTTAGCCAAACTCTCTCGTGACGAAAGACCAGATGGAAGTCAGCCCACTTTCGTGGGGAGTGAAGACGCCACTCCTATCCGCCTCATTACCAGGCGGCTTTCGCTTTTTCCATCCTCCCCTACCCGCCCTTCCATCAGCTTTCCTTGCGGTTAGCTTTCCCTTACGGGAGAAAGACGGGCTTACCACGTTCCCCATTCAAATCTGTGGATGGGTTAGGCTCCGCCTGTTCACCGGTGACCGATGCATCTGCGGCAAGAGATGAGAGAACTCTTGCACCGGGTCACATGCCTTTTTGGCCCAAGCCTGAAGTTCAGCACCTTTGGCTTGTTGGTGGTCACGATGTTTATCAGCGGTTCACCTCAGTTAGCCATACCATCCCACCCTAGCCCTCAACCGCCTTGGTGCTGGCAGTCGTCCGTCGCCCTCGCGGGGTGTTGACCATTCTTTCGAATGAAGGATACATTGTCCCCAGAGCTTCGTACCATCCAATTACTTGGGTCGCACGTCTGGGTAGGGTACCCGTGGCAGAACACGGGGTTACGTTCTGAGCGTTGCCTCAGCCGTAACAAGTTTGAATGTGACTTCGTGTCGCAACTCTCACACCACCGGACATGCGGGTCTCGCACGCTTGCGGAGCGGTTCGTCACGCACCGGCCCACCCCCACTCCGCGGGTGACATGGGCAGTAGCACGCAGTTTGAGGTAGAATTCTGTGATGCTTTGGAGCCCTTGTTTGCGCCAGTAGGCATTGTTCAGGCCCATCTGCATTGCTGGAGAGTGGGCTTTCCGCCACGGGCTTGTTCCGGTTGCGCCCTGTCTGGCGATGTGGGGCGGAACGCCCAACGCCACCAGGTTGCGGAAGCGGGTTGTACTCTGTTTCCAGCGACTCCAGACAAGCTGTCTTAGACGTCGGCGCAACCAGCCTTCCAGGTCTGCAAACGTGTGTGGGGTATCCGCCAGTTGAAAGTAGCCTATCCAACCTCTCGAGTATTGATGGAGTTCTTGGATAATCTCTTCGAGTGTTCCCTCTCGCGTTCGTCGCGTCAACCGACGCAGTTTCTCCCGACAGCGGTCAAGAGCTTTCTCAGCGATTTTGATTTTCACTTCACCCTGTCGTTCGTAGAAACTGAATCCCAGGAATTTCCGCTTCCAGGGGCGGTCCACCGCGCTTTTCCGGGTATTCACTTTCAGGCTTAACTTCCGTTCAAGAAATTGACGGACACTGTTCATGACTCGTTCACCCGCACGTTGGCTTTTGACGTATATGTTGCAATCGTCCGCGTAACGCACGAAGCGCACTCCGCGTTTTTCCAACTCTTTATCCAAATCGTCAAGCATGATGTTGGACAGGAGCGGAGAGAGTGGCCCACCTTGTGGGACTCCTTCCTCACTCTCGAGTACCACACCATTAATCATGACGCCGGATTCTAGATATTTGCGGATGTGCGCCAGGACGCGCTGGTCTTTGACGACTCGGGCCACGCGTGCCATTAACTTGTCGTGGTTCACCCGGTCGAAAAATTTCTCCAGATCAAGATCGACCGTCCAGGTGTAGCCTGCTCGGATGTATCCTTGGGCAGTTTCGACCGCGTCCTGGGCTCGGCGTCCTGGCCGATAGCCGTAACTCTGCGGTGAAAATCTTGGTTCAAACAATGGTGTCAACCCCTGAGCGATGGCCTGCTGGATCAAGCGGTCAATCGCGGTGGGCATACCCACAGCACACTGCTTCGTCATCCCAACCGGTTTCGGGATCAGTCACCGTCATCCATCCGTATCACCCCCTCTACGGTCAGCAGGTAGAGATCATTCAGATTCGGCGTGGCGCTGATCCCGATCTCATCGTGCGACTGCCCAGCGGCTTGCACGTCGCTATTGCGATAAGTTGGACCAACTACGCTCGAGCGCCTGACGAGGCCCTTCCCACTGGCGCGCCGCACTTGCTAGCAATCTCTGGCCTGCGCCAGGTCGCGCAACTGATCGCGCAGCTGCCTCAGGCAGGTTCGTCATCCATCACCGACCAGACTTAACCGCCACACCGGACATAGAGTGGGGTTATGATGAGAGCATCCATCCGACACGCTTCGTCGGTAGGCTCGCAGGAGGCTAGACTGGGCTCGTCCTCATCATCCCCGGATCCGTCGGTTTCACCCGCGCAAGTCTGGGCTTGTTTAACGAGCGATTTGCAAGCACGCGCCATTCGGTTGACGGGAGCACTGCACCGCATGTGTGGCGCCATTGGCTTGGAATCTCATTGTCACAGAAACCCCGCGACCCTCAAAGGCGAGGGAAAATGCGCCATGCGTTCAGCACCCCCAAGCTCCGGCCTGAGCATCTAGAGCGCCAGGCCTTCATCTATGTGCGGCAATCCACCTTGCTGCAAGTCCGCGACAACACCGCCAGTGCGGCTCGGCAATACGACTTGGTGCAACGCGCGCTCGAGCTGGGCTGGCCCCGCGAACACATCATCGTCATCGACCAAGATCAAGGCCAGTCGGGCGCTTCAGTGGTCGGCCGCGATGGCTTTCAATGGCTCGTCTCCGAAGTGGGACTGGGGCACGCGGGCGCGGTCCTGAGTTTAGAAGTCTCACGTTTGGCGCGCTCTTGCAGTGATTGGTATCGCCTCATCGAGATTGGTGCGCTCTCCGACACCCTGGTCATTGATGAAGAAGGCCTCTACGATCCGGCTCAGTACAACGACCGCTTGCTTCTGGGCTTCAAAGGCACGACGCCTAGCGCGCCCCCGCTGCGCGGACAGGGCGTGAGTGAAACTGAATTACCTGGGCTGCGCAGTCGCTTGCTAGGCGGCAAGTGGGAGAAGGCTCAACAGGGCCAACTTCGGTTTCGCCCGCCCACGGGGCTGGTCTATGATCCGACGGGGCAACTGGTGCTCGATCCCGATCAACAGGTGCAACAAGCGATTCGTTTGGTCTTTGAGTTGTTTGAGCAATTCAGTTCGGCCCTGGCGGTCGTTCGATATTTCGCGGCGCAGCACCTCCTCTTTCCGGTGCGCGCCTGGGGCGGTCAACATGATGGTGACCTGACGTGGCAACCCTTAACCAACGGCCGCGTGCTGTCCGTCTTGCACGACCCCGCTTATGCGGGGGCCTATGTCTTCGGTCGGACGCAAACGCGTACGCGGCTCTTGCCCGGTGAAGCGCCGCGCATCAAGGGACGCACCCGTCAGATCAAGGCGACGGAGTGGCCGATTGTTATCCAGGGCGCCCATCCCGGCTACCTTTCCTGGGAGCACTTCCTGCCCAATCAACAGCGCCTCGCAGATAATCGGACTTACCACCCCGACGATCAGCGCGGCGCCGTGCGCGAGGGCAGCGCGTTGCTGCAAGGCGTTGTCCTGTGTGGCCGCTGCGGACGGCGCATGTCCGTGCGCTACCTCGCCGGCGGCCGCATCCCGTACTAGGTGTGTGTACAAGTGCACGCCCAACGGGCTGAGGCCACTTGTCAAGGGTTGCGCGGTGACGCGGTGGATGCCGCAGTCGCCAACGCTTTCCTGGAAGCCATGCAGCCTGCTCAGTTGGAAGTGTCCTTGGCTACCCTCGATCAGCTCGAAGACCAGGCGCGACAAGTCGACCAGCTGTGGCAGTTGCGTCTGGAACGCGCCCACTACGAGGCCGAACTGGCCCGGCGGCGGTTTTGTGTGGTCGAACCCGAAAACCGCCTCGTGGCACGGAATCTCGAACGCGACTGGAACGAAAAACTGACCGCGATCGAACGCCGCGAGCGGGAATATGCGGCCTTGCCTGAGGGCGTGCCCACACACCTCGATCCGGACGAGCGTCAACGCATTTTGGAGCTGGCCCAGAATCTGCCTGCCGTTTGGCAGGCGCCGACCACCACGGCCGCTCAACGCAAACAACTCTTGCGCTTTCTGATCAAGGATCTGACCCTCACCCCACAGGCCTCCGTGATCCACATCGGCATCCGCTGGCAGACCGAAGCGCTCACGCCTTTGGACATCGCCCGACCGAAGCGCTCCTCCGAGATTCGCCGAACCGCCCCAGCCGTGATTGAGCGTGTCCGCGCGCTTGCGCTTGAACATACCGATCGCAAAATGGCGCATCTCCTCAATGAAGAGCACCTGACCCCAGGTTCGGGTGGGCTGTTCACCGAAAGCAAAGTCAAATGGATCCGTTTCACCTACAAAATCTCGTTGGGCTGCCCTCAAGGCCCGGCGGCTTGTCCGACCGGCCAGCGGGGTGACGGACGCTACTCCGCACGAGCGGCCGCCCAGTTACTCAACGTGAATGTGTCCACGATCGCCGATTGGTGCCAGGCTGGCCTGTTAGACAGCGTGCAAGAAAAGCCCCATGGTCCACGCTGGATCACCCTCACACCACAAGTGATGGCCCAACTGCGCAAGCCCTGGCCTCAGCACAAACAGCGCTCGCCCCGGCCCGCTCCTGTTCAGCCTACGGGCAATCCGTTGGAAAGGTGAATGTGCCTATTGACGAACAAGCCTATCTACGCTATTGTGATCGTAGTTCTTTCACGTGAGCCAGGAAAGCGTGATTAACGCCTATTGAATTACCAGCATTGGATTCCATTTCGCCTCATTCCCAAACTCAACAGCAGGAGATGCAGTATGAACCAGGCATCGGAATGCCGAGGAGCCTGACCCCGCCATCTGGTTTGGCAATTTCGACCCTTCGGACTGGATTCGGCTGATACCTCCCCGCGTCGAGGCTGGCCCTGATTTCCAGCCAATGGCTTATCAGGTACGGACGCAGGTCTTCCACCGTCATCCCGTCTCTGCCCGGTGCTCCTCCGTTCCTTACGACGCGGTCGAGGGCCGAGAACAGATTGGCACGGGCCATGCTTTGTTCCCAGACCCTGCCCTCTTGTGCGTTGGGCAAGTTCTCGCTTCGTGCCGGGGACGGCTCGGCTCTCTGAACAGGTTCCGTCGGCTTCACCGCCTCGCCTGTTTCCGCAGTATCCCGATCTGGGACAGTCGGCCTTCGTTGTTCGTCCCGCGAACTGTTCAAGTTCTTGTCCTCCTTAACGTTCGGCCCGTCCCGCAGTTTGACGGCTGCAGTACTATGGCCTCTGCTGACTTCTGCTATCTCAGTCTGTTCTTCCGAACAGGGTTGCCTTTCGGCCTGATAGCAGATCTCCCCAGGTAAGAACGCTGACTTTCTCTGCAGCCTTGCCGCATCTACTCCATCCACTTTGATTGCACAGGGCTTCGTTGTTGGGCGCTAACTCGCCCGGCGGATGTAGCCTCATATGCGGTTTGTGTTCCTCAAGTCGCAGATTTGCCTGCCCATGTCCGCCGCGCAGCGGCGGTGGGCCGGTGCGTGGCTAACGGTTGGTGCAACACTGGCCCCACTGCGTGGTGCAGCAGTGCGGGTCAACCTCCGTAAGAGACTTGCCCATGTCCTCCGCCGCAGGCGGAGGTGGGCCGGTGCGTCACTCTCAAGTCAGCGCCCATGCTGGGCGCACGCCCACCCTGGTCACAGGCCAGGGACATGGGCAAATAGTTGAACAGGTCTTTGTCAGCGTTCAATTTGAAGTACTCGCCACAGATTTCCAGGGTGATGACTTCTTCATCGGTCAACTGCGGGGTGAAGCCGCCATGTCGGAGCGGCTGTTCGCTGAATAACGCGCGATACTGGTCGCATACCAAGCAGTACACCGTGATGATAAAATCGTCACGATCCATCGGGCGCCTCCGGTTCGAATAGGTTGGGTGGTACCATCTATTCTACGCCGAGCGGCCCGATGGATCACTTCAAAAAGAGTTGCAGGATCGAGCCGGCTTCTTCATCAATCCCGATTTGTTCGCCAGTCTCGCGCGCGAGGCAGGCGAACATTGATGCCTGACTTTGTCATACGCCCCCACTGTTCAGATCGCCGCATCATATTCTGGTAGAAATACAAAGTGGGTGTAGCTGTTGACCAGCTGCACCCACTTGATGTCATCCTACATATCCTTCTTGCAGACAGTCACGACCTATCGTGGTTACCCACGACATCCGCAAAGTATCAAGCCTGCAACCAAAGTTCAGTCAAACGTCTCCGTCATCAGGCCGGAGTCTGGTGCAAGGCCCGCACCTCACGTGCGATTCGCCTGCCGATTTGGCGCTGCGCCACTTCAAGATCGTAGGTCACCTGTAGGCGCAACCAGACGTCCGGGCTAGTGCCGAAGTAGCGCGCTAGACGCAGCGCTGTATCCGCCGTGATGGCGCGCTGGCCACGCACGATCTGGCTAATCCGCAAGGCTGGCACGCCGCTTGGCTAGACGATATTGGCTGAGGCCGAGCGGCTTCATGAAGCCTTCCCGCAGGACTTCACCAGGATGGACAGGTGGTAAGGTGCGCATCAGTATTGCCTCGCTACCAGATAGCGAGCATGGCGCGACACGAATATCAAGTGCAGCGCCGTAAGTTGTCCAGCAAGATTCCATTCTTAACCCACCAGACGCCGGGTGCCTACGTGCACCGCAGTTGTCTTACTCAGCCGTTTGGCTACAATCCAGCAGACACCAGCGATCGACCAGCTTTTCCGACAAAGGCAAACCATGCCCAAGAAGACAAAACAAACTGTTGCCCTTCACCCCTTGAGCGAATCTGCCCTGAAACGCTGGATCAGCACCGAATCGCTCGCCCGTAGCCGACGCTATTTCGCCAACGGCGCGATCACGAGTCCGCGCCGCGTCGGCGCGACGCTCAAAGCCGAGTGTGCCGGATCGCGCCTGACGCCCTACACATGCGGTGCAGTGCTCCCGTCGCGTGGAAGTGACGCTCGGGCCGAAGGGCATTGTCGCCGATGATTGCTCGTGTCCCATCGGCGGGCGGTGTAAACATGTTGCCGCACTGCTCTACACCTGGATCGACGATCCGGATGCGTTCACGACGATGGACGACGTCGACACGCTGTTGGCTAAGCGTAGTCAGGCCGAACTGACGGACTTGATTCACAAGATGATCGATCGATATCCCGATCTCGAATTGCTGTTGGAATTGCCATCTCCCGGCGCTCGTACCAAAGGCAAACCGATCGATTCCCGTGTGATCCAACGACAGGTTCGTCACGCCTTTGCCGGTGCAGGCGATGAGTGGGGCTATGCCAGCGCTGCCGTCGACGAATTGGAAAGCGTCGTCGATGCCGGCGATCAATATACGCAACGCGGCGACTGGCTGAACGCAGCAACCGTCTACGAAACGATCATGCGCGGCGTGTTGGACGAATATGAGTCGGTTCAGGACGAAGAAGGCGACCTCAACAAGATCGTAAATCGCTGCGTGGTCGGTTTGGGTAAGTGTCTCAACGCGACCGATGCGCCGCTCCGCCGGCAGCATATCGTGCGCGCCTTGTTCGACGTGTATCTGTGGGATGTCGAGTTTGGCGGGATCGACATGGGCTATCCGGCTCATGATTTGATGTTGAAGCAGACAACGCCCAGTGAGCGGCAGCAACTGATCGGTTGGGCGCAGAAGGCCTTACCCACCGGCAACGAGTGAAGCGCGAACTGGCATCGACAAGTCTTAGGACGGCTGTTACTCGATCTGCAG
>JAUQXC010000978.1 GCA_030834825.1 Thermoflexales bacterium | reverse complement strand
AAGCGCGCACCTGGGATGAGCTGCTCGTGGCGGTTCGTAAAGCGCCACTGTCGGTCTCGCGCAATGATGTGCTGGCTTGGTTCGCTCATTGTGCTTATGAATTGGCGTAAATCAAATCGGAAGACGATCTAATAACAGTGAAATAGGAATACACTTAGGCTGTATTGATTGCTGCCTGTCACGATAGCTGGCATTCAAACGCAAAACGATCTGCTCGATGCAGTGTGGCCACCACCGTACGCAACCGCAGCCGATACATCGTAGCTGGCTCGCCCAGATGTGTCTGTGTTACAACCGACTCCACTAGCGGCTCGAATTGATCACCATCAAAACGCAGCGTGATCAAGCCGCCGTCTCCATTCCAAGTCACAGCATCTGCCTCCACACTTGGCAAGCGAAGGCTGATAAAGCACTCTTCGAGCGTGGCCGGTGGAGCAGTGAATCGGAACGTGTCGGTGAGCTGCAGCGTGGCGAATCGGGCTTCGGCCTCAACCGACCAGTCAAAGGCACGGACGAATGATTCTAGATCGGCAGCGGCGTAAGCGCGCGTCAAATCCAGGACAAACGCCACGCCCCTCGGCTGAGGTTCATACCTCACCACTGAGGCGGCGTATTCTCGGCCGGCGCGCTGCGTCTGACCGTTGATCACCGGCACCGAGTGTCCCTGCGAACCCGTGTGCCAGGCCTCATACCGCTGCGCACTAAAATATTGGCGGGTATAGACACCCGCGCCCAGATCGGCCAATAGATTCTCACCGCCGAGATGCACGATGAAATGCCCCAGGTCGTTATGATTGTGCGGCTCAGCGTTGTGCCCGCCTTTGGCTGAAAATGCGATCGTCACTCCATCGATGATATGTCGATCGATGACCCAGGCCAGATCGGGCAGATAGAATGATCCGCCCGTGATGCTCATATGCAAGGCGCTCGCGTTGGTCCACATTAGATCGCGCGTGATGTGCCCCCAGCGATAGATGTGATCGCTGTGGAAGTCGGGTAACTTTAGCCCTGGGATTGGATGCTGAAAACGATCCATCAGGCGCGAAGCAAAGCCGGGATGAATCATGACCTGCTCATCGGCGTCAGAATAGTTGACGCAGGTGTCACGGCCCAGGTTCACCGCCTGTGGAAACGCCGCGATATGCCGCATCTTTTCATCGTTCAGCAGATCCAGCTGGCCGTTCGTAAACTCGCGCAGCATCTCGGCGAAATAGGTGTAATACCCAAAACCATACACCCAGTAGTCGAGACCTTCCGGGCAGCCGCCATCGTCGCCAAAGCTTTCGAGGAAAACCTCCAGGGCGCGCACCACCCGATCGAGCATACCGGCCAACCGCTCGCGATCGTCTTCCAGAATCAGCGCCGCCATCCCCGCGCAACCGCCGCAGACGGCGGCCCAATTCATCGGCTCAGACTCCCACTTGAAATGCTGCGGGTCATGGAATAACGGCTGGAAAATGCGCCGTTCGATCTCGGTGCGGATGCGATACTGTAGCCAGGGGGCAAGCTGCTCATCCAACAGCGCCAGCACTTCGGCCAGGACATGCGCGGTTTGCGCCGCAAATAGATCGACAACCTGTTCGGGCGGCAGACGATACGCCTGCACGGCCGCGATCCCCACCGGCAGGTGAGCGGGCAGCGACCACATGTATTCATTGCAAATCTCCCAGATCAGGTCGGCCAGCGCGGGGAGATATTGATCGGTGGTATCGATCGCGGTCGCCAGTGCAAGACCAGCCAGCCGCCGGCGGCGATCGAAGTAGGGCTGCTCATAAGCCGCGCGATCACCGCTCGTTTCAAACAGTTGAAAGAGACTGAAAGGCAATGACGGGACGGGCGTTGTTCGAGCGCGTTCGGCCTCAGCGCGCATCTCGATCAAAAATTGCTGCAAATGAGGGGCCGCGTGCAACGCCTGAGTCTCGGCCGGATCACGCAGCGCCGGGAACGGAAAACCGATCGGGCGCGGTGGAGCCGCCAGCAGCGCGTCGTGAATCGCGCGGAAACTGGGCAGACCGTGGTTATCCGTCATCGATGTTCCATCTCCCGAACAACAGCGTTTCAGGAACTCAAAACCGCGATCGCTTGCGGCCCAAGTGTAAGGCTGTCGATAAGTCGGCGATCGGTCAGCAGATCTCTGCAAGGCTCAGCTAAGCTGAGCGTGACTGCCGTCGCGCCATGATTGAGCACATAGAGCAAGCGCGTGTCCGCGTTTTGTCGGCGCACGGCTTCGACGTCGGCTGGCACAAGCGCGGCCGGTTCAACACCGGCGGCCTGACAGGCCTGCGTGAGCAGCCAATCCATTCCGGCTTCGTTGGGTCGCGTGCCCAGGTAGTAAGCCTCGCCCTGGCCAAGACGATGACGAGTAAGCGCCGGTTGATGGGCGAACCAATCGTCACCGTACCACGCCAGCACTTCTGCTCCAGCGAGATCGATCACATCGCTCCACAGCGTACACGGAAAACGCTGCCCGTCAGCGGTGATGAGGACGTTGTGTTGATCGAGCGCATACGGCGCAAATTCGGTGATGCGCAGCCCGAGTAAATTGCGGAATGGAGCCGGATAGCCGCCCAGCCGAATGTGTTCGAACTCATCGACGATGCCGCTGAAGAATGACATCACGACGATTCCGCCCGTCGTCACAAAGCGCTCCAATGTTTGAGCGGTCTGATCTCGCACCAGGTACAGGTTGGGCACGAGCACGAGACGATAGCCGCCGAGATCAGCGTCGGGCGCGACAAAATCGACGGTGATGTTGCGCCGATAAAGTGGCTCGTAATAGCTGCGAACCTGATCGAGCAGGCGCACAGCCTGTGACGGTTTGCTGTCCAGCTCGAGCGCCCACCAACTTTCCCAATCGAACAAGATGGCGACGTCGGCCTGTACCCGGGTCGGCAGCACAGCATCAAGTCGGCGCAATTCCTGTCCAAGCGCGACGACTTCGCGCCACGTGCGCGATTCGGTACCGACATGCGGCAGCATACCGCTATGGAATTTCTCGGTCCCGGCGCGCGAAGCTCGCCACTGGAAGAACAACACACCCTCCGCGCCACGCGCCACCGCCTGATGACTCCACAATCGCATCTGGCCCGGCCGCTTTACCAGGTTTTGGGCACGCCAGTTGACCTGACTCGGTGCTTGCTCCATTAGCAGCCACGGTTGGCCGCCTTTTAACGAACGCACCAGATCATAGTTCATGGCTGCGTCGATGTGGGCGAGTGGATCAGCCGGATCGGGGTAACTATCGAGCGACACGATGTCTTCGTGGGCGGCCCATGTCCAGCAATTCAGCGGCTTGAAGTTGGCTAAGAAGTTGGTTGTCGCTGGTATAGCGGGGGTGATCTCGCGCAAAATACTTCGCTCCAGATCGAAGCATTCCAACAGGGCATCCGACGAGAAGCGCCGCCAATCGAGTTGTTGGCCGGGGTTGGGGTAAGTAGGCGCTTTACGCGGCGGCGATATTTCTTCCCACTCGCCGTACTGCTGGCTCCAAAACGCCGTACCCCAGGCCGCATTCAACGCGTCCAGGCTAGCGTAACGATTCTTCAGCCAACTTCGGAAGGCGCGGGCTGACTCATCGCAGAAACACTCACTGACATGGCAGGCATACTCGTTGCCGACGTGCCACAGCAACAACGCCGGATGATCGCGATAGCGCTCCGCTAATTGACGCACGAGGTGTTGCGCTGCTGCGCGATACGCCGAGCTGCTGGGGCAATAGTGCTGGCGACCTCCCGGCCAGAGTCGCACCCCATCGGCCGTGACAGGCAGGCTGTCTGGATGCTGATGGGACAACCACGGCGGCGGCGAAGCGGTGGCAGTAGCCAGATCAACGGCGATACCGCCCGCGTGCAATAGATCCATCATCCGATCGAGCCACGCGAAATCATATTCGCCGGGGCGTGGCTCCAACTTCGCCCAGGCAAAGATGCCCAGCGACACCAAGTTGACCCCGGCTGCCTGCATCAAGCGCACATCTTCTTCCCAGATCGTTTCCGGCCATTGCTCAGGATTATAGTCGCCGCCGTAAGCCAGGTGCGAGAGACGTAATCGACTTGCCTGTGTGTATGACATGATCTATCCCAATCCCTGGTGGTCGTTCAACCACTCCGGCAATGTCGGAGGTCGTTCCCAATGTTTCGCCCAATCCGCAGCCTCAGGTTCCGCCAGCACCGCACAGGCCAACCAATATTCACCGGGCGGGTGTTCATCGATTAACGTCGGCAAGACGGTGCGCGGGTGCAATAGATTGGTGTTCGGATCGACCCGCAGGACACGTCCCACACGCCGACCAAAAAGATCACGGAGGCCGCTGCCACCGGCGGGATATTGCGCGAAAGCCACGCCTGCACCGGCTTGCTCAACACCCGATCGGGCGATCGGGTCGTCACCGGTCCGATCGAGTGCGAAGCCGCCCTCGGCGCTCCACAACGGTCGATCGGTGTGCAACCGATGAACCCGGATGTGCCACGGCGGATCGGGAATCAGCCAGGTTTCGACTTCGACGCCGGGCAGCGGCCGCCAGATCGAACGCAATGCGCCGTGCTCATAGCTGGCCTCGATCGGCCGTTCACGCACACGATAGGTTTCGCCGTCATCACTCAACGCCAGCATGCTGTCCGCCGCAGCTTGCGTTAATCCGCGCCGCCCGATCGGCACACTGAACCCGAAGGCGGTTGAGTAGGCAAATTTGGCATACTTCTCTCCCGCATGCCGGATCCATGGTTCGTGCTGGCCGCTGGCGAGTGCCACCACATGACGGCTGCCTTGATCTCGATAGAAGATCATCGAAGCATGCGGCTGATGTTGAATGGGCGGCAGATCGGGCAACGGCAACTCTTCAGCCTGCCAAAAGGGGTGCGATTCAGGCAGCGCCAATGGCAGGAAGAACTTCAACGCCCAATACGGCGAACCGGGCGAGTTGTATTGCTCGGCTATGTTGAGGTTCGGGTAAGCGTAACCGATGGATAAGAGACCATCCGCGGTGAAGATCGGCTGCTGACTCCACCAGCGAAGATGGCGCAACGCCAGCCCCTTGATCACGCCCCACGGCAAAGCCTCAACATCGGCAAATGCCAGCGCTCCCCAGAAACTGCCCTGCGCGAAACGATAGGTGAGGCTGCGCCCGAACGGCAACGCTGCACCGTCGGCCGCAAACCAGTGAACGAATTGTTGCGCAAACAAGGTCGCTCGTTCGCGGAAACGTTGCGCCCGATCGGGATCGCGCGGGGCAGCCAATCGGGCGTAGATTAGACCGTAGTAGTGAAATGCGAACGGGATGTAATAATCGCGCTGCGTCGTCAGACCGTCCGAGTACCAGCCGTCGCCGAGGTAGAACTGCTCCAGCCGATCGAGCGCGGCGTGCATGGCTGCTTCATCGTGGACAGCGCCGACGTGCGCCAGCCCCACATTCACCAGCACGCGAAAGAACAACCAGTTGCTGTCGACAAGCTCGAGCTGATTGATGGTATTGAGCCAGCGCGTGACGTTGTCGCGGGCACGTCGATCGAGTGGTTCCCAGATCTCGGCGGGCGCGATCGCCAGGGCCAGCCCGATCGCCGCCATCTCGACCAAACGTTGATCGCGATCGCGAGGCGTGCCCCAGTATTCGGGCTGTTGAGGATCACAGCCATTGGTTAACCCCCGCCGATAGAGTTCCCAATCGTCAAAGGCTCCGCCACCCGCGGCCAGAGGCGCCAGCCCCCATAACGGACGTGCGAAGCCTTCCAGTTCGGCCGCGTGATTATCGTAGAGCGCGGCCGTGTCGCCTAAGTGCACGCGCGCTGCGCCGGGACTGAAGTGCGACTTCAGCAGCCTGAACAAATCACGAACGGCCGCCTGCAAGTCAGCACGAGTGTGCAAATGGTTGTCAGCAAGCAGGGGGTTCATCTGACGGGTGCCCTTGTGTCGTTATCTAATGACCGTTAGCCCTTGATGCCGGTCGACGCGATGCCTTCCACGAAGAACCGCTGGAAGGCCAGGAAGAGAATCGTCACCGGGATCAACGACACCAGTGACGCCGCCATAATCAGCGCGTAATCGGCCGAGTACTGTTGGATGAACATGCGCAAACCCAGCTGAATCGTCTTTTGACTCTCGGAATTTAGATAGATCAGCGGCCCCATGAAGTCGTTCCAGACGGTGACCGCGGTAAAGATCGTCAACGTGGCTAAGGCTGGCTTTGAGAGTGGGAGCATAATCCGGAAGTAGATGCCGTACTCGCTCAGGCCGTCAATGCGCGCCGCATCCAGGAGCTCGTTGGGAATGCTGATGAAAAATTGGCGTAACAAGAAGACACCAAACGCCGAGAAAGCCTGCAGCAGGATCAATGACAGATGGTCGTCGACCAGACCCAGGCTCCGCATCCCGATGAACTGCGGAATCATGTAGACCTGCCACGGGATCGCGATACTGGCAATG
>JAUQXC010000094.1 GCA_030834825.1 Thermoflexales bacterium | reverse complement strand
CCGAGGATCGTGGAGCAATTGCGGAACGCGTAAGACGTAAAGCGTAAAACGTGACGAACGAATTACCAACAAACAACAACCCACGACCAACAACCACGCGTGTGGTGGTCGCCATGAGCGGCGGCGTCGATAGTTCCGTCGCGGCGGCTTTGCTCAAGGAGCAAGGCTACGACGTGGTGGGCCTCATGCTAAAATTGTGGAGCGACGGCGACGCAGAGCGTGGTCGCACCAATCGGTGCTGCACGCCTGCCGATGTGGATGCGGCGCGGGCGGTGGCCAATCAATTGGGGATCCCGTTTTACCTGATCAATATCGCCGACTCGTTCAAAGCGGTGGTGGTTGATTACTTTGTCGCCGAATACGCAGCCGGTCGCACACCCAATCCCTGCCTGAAATGCAATCGGCACATCCGCTACGAGCTGCTGTTGAACAAAGCCTTGAGTCTGGGCGCGCAGTTTCTGGCGACCGGACATTATGCCCGCGTCCGGCGGTTCGACGGCCAGTATCAGCTGCTGCGCGGTGTCGATGTGCAAAAAGATCAAGCGTACGTGTTGAGCGTGCTGGGGCAACACGAATTGGCGCACGCGTTGTGGCCGCTGGGCGAGCTAACCAAGCCGCAGGTGCGCGAACTGGCGGCGCGCTTCCAGCTGCCTGTCGCGGAGAAAGTCGAAAGCCAGGACTTGTGTTTCCTCGCCAACGGCGACTATCGCGATTTCCTGACACGCCATGCACCTGCCGGTTCGATCCGTCCCGGAGAAATTCGGGATACCGCTGGCAAAGTGCTGGGCGAACATCGGGGGCTGCCGTTTTATACCATCGGGCAGCGCAAGGGCATCCGCCTGGCTGCACCTGAGCCGTTGTATGTGATTGCGCTTGACGCAGTGGACAATGCGGTGATCGTCGGCCCGCAGCATGAACTGGGACGGCGGGAGTGCACGGCGCGTGACATGCACTATGTGAGCGGCGTCCAGCCGATCGCGCCGTTCAGGGCCAGCGCCAAGATCCGTTACAAGGCGCGTGAAGCGGCGGTCACGGTGCAGCCGCAAGCCGCGCGGGCGCGCATCGAATTTGACGAGCCGCAGCGTGACATTACGCCCGGCCAGGGACTGGTCCTGTTTGATGGCGAGCACGTCATCGGACAAGGGTTCATTGAATAGGGGGCCACATGGATGTGCTTAATCTCTCCGCGCCGAACTTACCGTTGAACCTGATTACGACGCTGGTGATTTCCATCATCTTGGGCTTTGCCTTCAGTTTTTTTCGGGGCGCTTCGATGGGCCGTCTGATCTTCTCGGTCATCGCGTCGATTGCCGGCTTCTACTTCGGTCAGTTTATCGCCGGCGTTTTCCACTGGAATTTCGTCGTGTGGAACGGTGTGCATCTGATCGAAGGGATCCTGGGCAGTTTGCTGGTGTTGTGGGTCATTAATTCCTAAACAAATTTGGTGGCGCGCTCTGAACCATGCTATAATGCGCCTGAGGCCGCTATGAACGAAGAACAACCTGCCACCTTGACCAAAACGGAATCACAAATGCGCCGCCGTATGACGTTAATTGGGGTGGGCATTGCCGTTATCGTAATCCTGATCATTGCAGGCTTTATCGCCATGATCGCAGGCGGAATAATCGACGAAGTCCGCGACATTGTGATCGTGCTGCTCGCGGTGGAGTCGTTGCTGATCGGCGGCGCGACCTTATTCTTGCTTTACCAGCTGATCAAACTGATCACGCTGCTGCGCAATGAGTTGATCCCGCTGATTCGGTCCGCGCAGGAGACGGTGAACTCGGCGCGCGGCACCACGACTTACGTGGGACGGAAGATTGTCGAGCCGACCGCCAAGGCCGCCGCCACGGCGGTGCGCCTGCAAACGATGGTGCGTGTCCTGTTCAAAGGTAAATAGTGCATTCCCGATGATTCAGAAAGGAGCCTGACAGCATGAACGACTACGATTCGCGTCTCAATTCTTTGGGGACTTTTTTGGCCGGGCTGGTGCTGGGCAGTCTGATTGGCGCGGCGATGGCGATGCTGATGGCGCCGTCCTCCGGGCCGGAGACGCGCCGCCAGATTAGAGAGAAAAGCCTGGAACTGCGCTCGCAAGCTGAGCATCAGGTGGAAGAAGCCCGCAAGCGGGCCGAGGAAGTGCAGGAGCGCAGCCGCGTGGTGTTGGAAGAGCAGAAGGCGCGCTTGAATCAGGCGATTGAAGATGCCAAGCGCGGTGCTACGCAAGCGAAAGATGAACTGAGCCAGGTTGAGGAACCGCCGGCGGCGTAACGACTGCTATCACTCTTGGTTATTGACGCTCCCGATCTCGCAATGAGATCGGGAGCTTTGTTTCAACTCAATGTGCGCCAGACACGGGGTAGCCGTGTCAATAAGTCGCCGGCAAGCGCCCCCGCTGATCCGATTTCACGATACAGCACTTCACCCGCGGCGCCGTGCAGGTACGCCCCACACAGCGCGGCCTCGAACGCGGGTGTCCCTTGAGCTCGGAACGCCACAATCGTCCCGGCTAACACATCCCCGCTACCCGCCGTCGCTAATGCCGGATTCGCAAACGGCAACAGGATCGATCGGCCTTCCGGCGTGGCGATCACGGTGAAGGCGCCTTTCAAGACGACCACATGTCCCCAGCGCCTGGCGTACTCGCTGGCGACTCTTTCCCGATCGGCTTCGATCTCTTTCAGGGCTAACCTGGTTAGCCGCGCCATCTCGCCGGGATGCGGCGTGAGAATTGCCGGCGACGGCACACGCGTCCACCACCCATCGATCTGCGCCAGGATATTCAAGGCATCCGCATCCAGCACTAAGGCACTCTGGCCCACGCCTTGCGTGAGCAGTTGTTCAATGAAAGGGCGCGCAGAGGGCGTAATTCCCGGCCCGATCAGCGTAGCGGTGTAATTGGTCATGGTGTCACGTACCTGATCGAACGCGGCGGCGCTCAAGACGCCGTTCTCATCAGGCAGCGGCAGGAAAGTGGCCTCGTTGATCTTGCTCGCCATGATCGCATGGATGGCTTGCGGTGTCGCCAGGGTGACTAACCCCGCACCCGATCGATAGGCGGCTTCGGCGGCGAGAACGGGCGCGCCGGTGTAGAGCGTCGAACCGGAAACGATGAGCACTTTGCCAAATGTGCCCTTATGCGCGTTGCGCGGGCGGGCCGGCAGGAGCGATCGGATTAACGCAGGGTCGGCTAATTCTCGATCGATATCGGCGGCTAACTGCGGATCGGTTCCGATATCGGCCACGATCAACTCGCCGCACACGCCCGCGCCCGGAAAGCGCGCGTGCCCGATCTTGGGATACGCAAAGGTCACGCTGATGTCGGCGGGCAGGGTAAGCGGATCGATCTCGCCGTTGTCGTAGTTCAGGCCGGTTGGCCCGTCGACGGCGATGATTGCAGGCTGTGTCATTGCGAGACGGCCATAGGCCGGCGAAGCAATCTCAGGGTTGAAAGAGGGAGATTGCTTCGTCGCAGAAAACGCTCCTCGCAATCCCACAGGGACGCTCCGCAGTGACGGAGGCCACGCGGGATCGATGAGATCAGACACACCCGATCGGCGGGCTTGAACCTCTTCGCGGACCGTGGCCAGTAGGACTCCCAGTGCGTTACCGATCGAACGGCTGGCACCGGTCCCCAACAACGCATCGACGAGGACGGTACACTGATTGGACCATTGGCGCAAAACCTTCAACCCTTGATCGGTGGGCAGGACGGCCAGAGAGGTGCCGCGTTCTTGCAGGGCGTGCAGGTGCTCGTCTTCGCGTGCCTTTAACAAATACACGCCCACTTCCGCTCCCGCGTCATGCAAGTGCCGCGCGGCGACGAGGCCATCGCCGCCATTGTTGCCTGGCCCGACGAGCACCAGCACCCGTTGGCCACGAACATCCAAGCGAGATTGGATCACGCGCGCCACCGCCGATCCGGCGCGTTCCATCATCGCGGCGTAAGTCTGACCCTGCGCATCGGCCGCCGCTTCGATGCGGCGCATTTGATCGACGGTGACGAGTTTCATGGAAGTGCCTGCTTATAGAAACCGGGTTTCTCCATTCTTGATGGCATGAACGATAAACGTGCAGAACTCCGGTTTCTTGATCGTGTGTCTTCAATCGACCGTCAGCGTCTTGCTTAAATTGCGTGGAAAATCGGGATTACAGCCGCGCGCGACGCTGAGTTGATAGGATAGCAGTTGCAGCGGCAGCACCGCTAAGATCGGACTAAGCAACGGTCCGCTCGGCGGCAAAACGATGAGGGTCTGCGCATTGGCGCGCAAGCGATCATCCTCGGCGCCGATCGCGATCGTGTGCCCGCCGCGGCAGGCGGTCTCGTTGATGCCGCTGACGAGCAAGGGCACATCGTCCGGCCCGCTGACGAAAATCACCGGGTAACCCTCGTGCACGGCGGACAGCGGCCCGTGCTTGAATTCGGTCGAGAGCATGCCTTCGCAGTGCGCATAGGTAATCTCTTTTAGTTTGAGCGCACCTTCCAGCGCAATGGCATACGTCGCGCCATAACCCAGACAGTACAGATCGTTCCACCGGGCCAGTTCCGGCGCAAGAGCATCGATCTGCGGCTGCACGGCTGCCAGCGTGTCTTGAATGAGTTCGGGCAGCTGCGCTAATTCGGAGGTGGACTGTTTGCCCAGGCGCAGCGCCAGGTAGAGAAAGGCCAGCACTTGATTGGTAAAGGTCTTGGTGGCCGGGACACTGATTTCATAACCACACGCCATGGGCAGCGCAATCTCACTCTCTTTCATCAGCGTCGAGCCGATCACGTTCACCAAGCCCAGCGCTGTCATTTTGCGCCGGCGCGCGGCGTACAAAGCGTTCAGCACGTCTTTAGTTTCACCGCTCTGGCTGACGAACACACCCACATCGTCCGGGCCGAGGGTAGGCAAATATTGCGGAATGAATTGCGGCGCTAGTACCGGAATGGCGGGCCGGCCTGCCAGCTGCGCCAGATACACCGCTCCCAACAAGCACGCATGATAACTGGTGCCACAACCGATCAAGTACAACTGACGCGCTTTGTTCAGCCGCTCGAGAAAGGGCGCGACCTGGGAAGAGGCTTCCAACAAGTGCAGCAGCTCCCGCGCGACCTGGGGCTGCTCGTGAATTTCTTTGAGCATGAAGTGGGCATAGCCGCCCTTTTGCGCATCCGCCATGCTCTCAGTGATCTCTTCGACTTCTCGCTCAATCGTTGCGCCGTCGGCCGCGCGGATGAGCTCCACCCGATCGGGTTGAAGAATGGCGATTTCGCCATCGTCGATGCGCAGGATGCGGTTGGTCAGCGGCAAGATCGAGGGGAGATCGGACGAGACGCACGCGGCCCCGTTGGCAAGGCCGACGACCAACCCGGAACCTTTCTTGATGGCATACAATCGATCGTCGTCGGCGCGGCCAATCACAAAAGCATAATCGCCTTCTAAATCGTCGTAGGCGTGGCGGATCGCGGCCACCATATCGTGGCCGCGCTGCAAGTAACGCTCTACGGCATGCACGCAGGATTCGCCATCATTCATCGAACGCACAATCATGCCTTCGGCGCTGAACTGCTGCCGCAGCTCGACGTTGTTGACGACGTTGCCATTATGCGCGCCGACCATGCTCCCGGCTGAGTCGAGATGCGGCTGGGCGTTGATCTGTGAGGGCACGCCGAATGTGGCCCAGCGCAGCTGCACGATGCCGCGCCGGCCCGTCATGGCGGCGAAATCCAGGCGCGCGGCGACGTCGTCAACTTTGCCGACATCCTTGCGGAGATCGATGGTGTGATCGTCCAGCAGGGTGGCGCACCCCACTGAATCGTAGCCACGATAGGACAGGCGGCGCGCCGCGTCGATCAGAATCGGGCCAAGCGCTTGTTCACGATCGGTAATGATGCCAAAGATTCCGCACATGGGGTCTCAGGGTAATGGGGTGGGTTAGCGGAGTCGAGGCTTCAGCCGGTCTCAACACTCGCGACATCTTCGGCTACGCCCAGCGGCCCGCCGCCGCAACGCAGCGGATACGGGCAAGCCTCGACTCCTATTCTTGCCAAGAACAGCTGGTTGTTTAGTTCTCTTCGCCTTGCGGTAGCAAAATATCGAACCAGAAGCGGGACTTACGATCCGGGCTGAGATTGACGTGAATGTGCTTGACTTCGGTATACGCTTCCAAGCCCCACGTGCCCAGCTCGCGCCCGATACCGCTTTGCTTGTAACCACCGAAAGGCGCTTCGGCGCTGATGAGATGATAGTCGTTAATCCAGACCGTGCCCGCGCGGAGGCGATTGGCTACCTTCACCGCGCGCTCCACATCGACGCTCCACACGCCTGCGGCCAGACCGTAGATGGTATCGTTGGCCTGTTTGATCGCTTCGTCGAGGCTGTCGTACTTGATGACGGACAGCACCGGCCCGAAGATCTCCTCCTGCGCGATGCGCATATCGTTGCGTACATTGGTGAAGATCGTCGGCGTGATGAAGTGGCCGTGGGCCAGCTCCGGTTCGGTCGGGCGGTGGCCCAACAGCGCCGGTGTCGCGCCTTCTTCCAATCCGATGCGGATGTAATCCTCCACGGTCTTCAATTGACCCGCGCTGATCAGCGGTCCCAGATCGGTGGTGCCGTCGGCAGGCAAGCCGACCTTGATGCGACTGGCGCGATCGATCAGGCGTTCCATGAATTCGTCGTAGCGGCTGGCCGGCACGAACAGGCGTGTGCCGCTTTCGCAGGCCTGGCCGTTGTGCATGAAGGTCGCCCACAAACAACCATCGATGGCGATGTTGAGGTCGGCGTCGTCGAGCACGATGCTGGGGCTCTTGCCGCCGAGTTCGAGCGTAACTTTCTTGATGGTGCTGGCCGCCATCTTCATGACTTCACGGCCGGTCTCGGTGCTGCCCGTCAGCGCGACTTTGTCGACCAGCGGGCTGAGGCACAATTCCGGCCCCACCACGCTGCCCGGCCCGGTGACCAGATTGATGACGCCCGGTGGCAACAGGCCGGTGTCGTGAATGATCTCGAACATTTTCAAGGCGCTGAGCGGTGTGACGCTGGCGGGCTTCAATATCACGCAGTTACCCGCTGCCAGCGCCGGGGCGATCTTCCACACGGCCATGAGCAGCGGGAAGTTCCACGGAATGATCTGACCACACACCCCGATGGGTTCACGACGCACGAAGTTGTATGACAGCGCGGGGAAGGTGATCTGCGGCACCGCCTCCAACGGCTCAAAGTCGGCCAGCTTGGCGAAGTGACGGAAGTGGACGATGCCGCCCAGCATATCCAGCAGATAGGCTTTACGCCAGGTGCAGCCGCCGTTGCGCATCTCAAGGTCGGCCAGTTCGTCCTGTCGCGCTTCCAGCGCATCGACCAGCTGGTGCATCAGGCGCGATCGTTCGCCGGGCAACATCTGCGGCCACGGGCCTGCGTCGAAGGCCTGCCGCGCGGCGAGGATCGCATCACGTGTATCTGCGGCGTTTGCTTTGGCGACGTGGGCCAAGGTCTCGCCCGTCGCCGGATCGACTGCACGCTCGTACTGTTCGCTGCGTGGAGCGCGCCATTGACCGTTGAGGTATAAGTTGTGATAGGGCAATCCATTGTCTGACATGCTGGTGGCCTCCGGGAATTACTCGTCTGGGGGGATGACGACATCTGCCGGCACCGGCAGACCAAGTTCGGCCAGCCGGATGACGGCGTCATACGACGTGACCTGAAAGATTTCGCTAACGGCATCGGGAGTGCGATCGGGTGGGGGCAACGCGCGGATCCACTCTTCCGGCATCAAGAGGCAGCGCGCAAAATATTTGATGGTCCGACGGGAAGCGGGCCAGGGCGTGTCCAGCTCAGCCTGGCGCGCAGGAACGCTATCGGACAACAGGCGATACAGCAAGCGGGCTTCGGCCAGGCGCGGGGCGTAACGATAGAGGCCATGCCCCATGATGAAGCTGATCTGGCTGGGGTGCGCATCCCACAAGCCATCGAGCGGCTGTTTCAACATACGTTCGATGGGCACTGGCGGCTCTGTCACAGAGTAACGCTCAAGCAGCGTATTGACCAGCCGGTTAATGCGGGCGCGGGTTTCGGGCGGGATCGCGGACGTGGGTTCCGCGTTGAGTGTTGAGTCCATAGTTGCTCAACGCAAAGTGGATGAAACTTTGCACGCGGATTATACCATAGCGCCCCGCTGAGTTTGGTATAATCCCCCGACGATATCACGAAGCGAGACAAGAACACATGCCCAAATTACTCGACACCCTCAGCCTGTATGTGCGGCGGCAGGCAAACCATCCGTTGCGCTATCTCTGGGAACAGTTCTGGATGTTCATCCTGGGCTGGATTCCCACCATCGTCGGGATCGCGATCCGGGGCGTGCTCTACCGGCTGATCCTGAAGATGGACGGGATGGCCGCGATCGAGCACAACGTCCGCCTGCGCTATGCCTCCAACATCCGCTTGGGCCAGCGCGTCTACCTGGATTACAACACCTACATTCATGCTTGCCCCAACGGGGTGACGATCGGCGACGATACGCTGGTGATGCACGGCTCGGTGCTGCATGTTTATAACTTCCGCGGCATGAAGCAGTCGGGCATTCGTATCGGCAAAAACAGCCTCATCGGCGAGTACAACGTCATTCGCGGGCAGGGCGGCGTCACGATTGGTGATCGCGTCTACACCTCGCCGTTCGTGCAGATCGTTTCCGTGAATCACGTCTTCGACGATCCCCACGTGCCGTTTGTCGATCAAGGCATCACGGCAGAAGGCATCATCATCGAAGACGATGTATGGATCGGATCGGGCGCCGTCATCACGGACGGGGTGCGGATCGGCAAGGGGGCGGTGGTGGCTGGCGGTGCGGTCGTCACCAAGGATGTGCCACCATTGACCATCGTCGGCGGCGTCCCGGCGAAGGAGATCCGCAAGATCACGGGCGAGAAGACGACGGGGGACAAGACGATCTATCACTTGTAGCCTGTTGAGTGTGGCTTTAGCGAGGATCGTTGCCTGATGAAGAATGACAAGGTGACAAGATGACCCCACCGCGAGGCTGCTCTGTTACCTGACCAAGAGATACTCTTTGATAAATTTAACCTCTGCTCTTCAACGCTTCACTGCTCCTCGCACCTTACTGCTGCTCTCAACCGTGCTCGTCCTGGTCGTGCAGACTGTGTGGTTCGTGTGCAGCGCATCCACACGCGGCTTTGCCACCGGCGATGCGGGCGTGAAACTGTGGCAGGCGCAGGGTATTCTACACACGGGCGATCTGCATGCTCCGCTGGCTGATGCGGGCGCGGTTTACGATCCCGAACATCAATACTCGCCGTTTGTCGAGCCGTGGAGTATGTGGTTCGAAGGTCAGCCGTACAGCGAGTACACTTCACCGTTCATATGGATCAGCGCGCCGCTCTATGCCGCTTTCGATCACGTTGGCTTGCTGCTGGTGCCGTGGCTGAGCGGCGCACTGATCGTCCTCATGTCGGCGTGGCTGGCGTGGCGCCTCAGGCCCGATCGATCGGCAGCGCTGGTGCCGATCATGGTGGGGTTGAGCAGTCCGCTGCTGCTCTATTCATTGGAATTTTGGGAGCATACGCCGGGTACGGCGCTGGCGATCTTCGCGCTGGCGGCTATCGTTAAAGCGATCGCTAGTCGCCACCGTGCCGGTTGGTTGATCGCCGGCGGCGCGGCGCTGGGCCTGGGCCTGACGATGCGCGCCGAGTTGTACGTGTATCCGATCGCGATCGTGGTCGGCCTGATGTTCCTCCGATCAACTTTGCCGCTGCTCCGCGCGATCGTGTGGCTGAGTGTCGGGGGATTGATTACCGCCGGGCCGTGGTGGTTGTATCAGTTCGTCACGTGGGGCAGTCCCTTCGGGCCGCGTTTGCAACAAAACGTGCCAGTGCTGGGCGGCACGGGGATGCTGACGCGTCTGAGCGATTCAACCGGGCGCAATTGGTCGATGTTGTGGCCGGCGCAGGAAGCAGGCCCGACCGTGATCACCGGCTTGCTGTTCGCATTGGTGGTTGTGGCATTGATCACGTTGGCGCTGAAGCGCAGGCTATTTTGGATTGCGGATTGCGGATTTTGGGTTGGAGTTGTGATCTCGGTTGCGCTGGCAGCGTTGCTGGCGCTGCAGCTGGCGCAAGGTCAGCGCCCCGACGATCTGCTTACTACGTTTCCGATCGTGTTGCTGCTGATTTTGCCTGGGTCGTGCGGCATGAACTCAAAATCAGAAATCAAAACTCAACACTCGGAAATCCTGCGCTTATTGCTCGTCGTGCCGCTCGCCTTTGCCGCGCTAGTGCTGCTGGCCAGTCCGTTTCAGGGCGGTATTCAATGGGGGCCGCGTTTCCTGCTGCCAATCATTCCACCGCTGACGGTCGTGATTGTCAATCGGCTGGCAGAGCAGTGGCGCCTCGTCAGGCGAGCGGGGCGTGCCGGGATCGCCGGGGTCTCCCTCGCGCTGCTGCTGGCGGGCGGTTATTCGACGTGGCTGGGCGTGCAGTTCGTACACCAGGCGCAACGCGCCAGCGAGTTCATGTCAGAGATGATCCGGCAAATGCCGGAGCAGGTGGTCGTAACCGATGCATGGTTCCTGCCGCAGATGGCGCCTTACACGCTGAGCGAAAAAATCTGGCTGATGTCGGAGGATGACAAGCAGATGTTTGACTTGCTGCAGCACTTGCGCAAGCAGACCGATGAGCCGGGCTTCATTTACATCTCAGCGCTGACGTGGGCGCACATCGATCCGCAAGTGATGCTGGGGCCGCGCATCGCGCCGGTGGAAGGTTTTGAGAGGGTCTACGTGGATGCGCCGACGCAATATGTGGAGATCAGCCGGTATCTGTTGTTAAAGTAGGGATCACGCAATCCAATAGCCCTTTGTAAACAGCAGCGCCAGTACGCCTTGCAGCAGCAGCGACGGGATCAAGATCAACCGATCGGCCCATTCTCGTTTGCCGAGCTGCGCCAGCGCCATGAACGCCGGGAACAGCGGTACCACGAAGCGCGGCATGGAGATCAGATCGCCGCCGACGAGCTGGAACAACAACACCGTGAGCAGGTAAACCCCGTATACGCGCGGCAGACGCGCCCACACCTCCACCGTCATGATCAACAGGAAGATCGTCGCCGCCATCACAGCAAAACTTTCGGTTGAAGGCACACCATTCAAAAAACCGAAGAGAGAGTTGGCCAGCGTCGCGCCGGGAAATGTAGGAAAGGCCTCGGCGCGAATGCCCTTGAAGAACATGGTTTGAATTTGGAAGTAGGGTGAGAAGTAGCCAGCCGGTTGCCCAAACGTGGCATTGAGATAAAGATTGAATGCCAGCACACCCAACGGTGCACCGAGTACGGCAATGCTGCTCGCCCACGCCGGACGGGGGCCTGCCGTACCGCCGGACTCTGGTCCGGCTTGGGCGAACCTTTGCCGCAACCATTCATACCCCAACGGCGCGAGCAGCAATGCGCCGTGCAGCCGCGTCAGCCCCGCCAGAAACGCGATTGCGCCACTCCACCACCATTGACCGCGCCGCGCGAAGTAGAACGCGCCCAACACGCACAGCAGATACAACGCCTCGCTGTAACCGATCGCCAGATAATATGCTGCCGGAAAGGCGATGAGATACAACACCGCGCGCTGCGCCGTGCTGGGATCAGCCGTTTCACCGATCGTGAGTTTGTACAGCATGACACAGGCGAACAACGTCATCAGCGTGGAGACCAACGCGCCACTCACCTCGACGGGCAAGCCGGTGACTTGATGGATCACGCCATTGACCAGCGGAAAGAGCGGGAAGAATCCGACGTTGGTCGCTTCGCTTTCGCCCGCGTAGTGATAGCCGTGCTCTGCGATGCTGCTGTACCACAGCGTATCCCAGCGCTGCCACGTGCCAAAGGCCGCCTGCGACCAGGACGTGACGGGCTGCGGTAAAATCTCCGGGCAGCATTCGGGCACGCCAGCGACATCATTGCCGAGGATGGGAATCAGCACCAGCACAATGCGCCATATGAGCACGATCAGCAAGATGTTGAAGTAGGCCGGCTTGATCGCAGACGACAGATGATCGATTGCGATCGGTCGTTCACTCGCCGATGAATGTCGGTTCAAGCGCAGCGCGATTAACCACGCCCCGATCGTCGTCGCCGCAACCCACGGGCTGTTGTGCGCGGTCCAAAGGCGAAACGCGATTACACCGATCGCTTCGGCGATCAACAAGATCATGGCGAGCATGAAACTGGCGCGCGTACTCAACCCGATCGTTTTACTCAGCCCGTAGAGCGCCAGCACACTGGCGAGGAGCATGGCTGTCACCAACAACGGCGGAGCGATCAAGCTTGCGTCGTAATCGATCTTGATCTGATCGATGAACAAGCCAAGCCGGCGGGTATCAGTGCTGCCCGGCAAAGTATCTTGAGGATGGAACGTATCCGAATGCAGATCGATGACGGCGTCGCCACGCAGATCGGAAGGGGGCAAAGCGAAATCGTAGGCGGCCAGATCGTTCGTTGGGGTGAACGTCGTGACCGTCTGCCCATTAAGTGAGAGTGCGACTGGTCGAGGTGCTAGCGGCGCAGGACGGAACTCGTGTAGCTGCAAGTGGAGTTTCAGTGGCACGCCGCCGCCCACACCGGGCAAGGTCACTTGCGCCTCGCCGCTGGTCCAGCGATACGTGACGCCGAACGTTTCTTCGTTGGGATAGAAGCCGCGCGTCAGATACTGCTCTTCGGCTGGCGAGGTCATCTCCAGCACAAGAGGCGCGCGGACCTGATACGCGATCGCCAACACCAGCGTAGAAATCACCAGCAGCAATAGCCACGGCTTACGCAGTACGTTGTTACGCATTACGGCTCGATCTCCACCGTTCCCAGCAGCAAGCGATCTCCGCCCGTGTGCGTCTTAAACCGGCTTAGCGTCTCAGGATTATACAACCCGATCGCAACTCGATAAGTTCCCGGTGGTATGGGTGCTTCGCTCTTGAGCGGCTGCCGCTGCACGATCAGATCGCCGGGTTCCAGCATTCGTGCCGCTGCGCCGAAGCTGTCATCCTGCGCGACGATATTGCCAGCCTGATCGAGCAGGTGGACGAAGACGGCGACGGGCGGCTGAAGGCGATCGGTCACGCGCCAGTAGGTGGTGACCTTCAATCCTCCCGGAGGGTTTAAACCTCTGGGAGGATCAACTTCATAACCCACGAAAGCTAGTCCGTTTTTAAAGGTGATCGGATAAGCCGCGCGGAAATCCTGCGCCGCTGCTTGCAGTTGTTGGATCTTCTGATCGATCAGCGGCGCCGCGTCGAGTTGGTAGATCTGGTAGCTACTAGTGGGTGATGGTATCTCAACGGCGGCCTCTTTCACAAAGTCCGGTAAATCGAGCGTGAGGTAACGCGCCGGGTGCGGCGTCAGAATGAAGCACTGGACGGGTTCGCAATACTTGGCGCGCAGCGGATGATCGCGGCGATAGCCCAGATCCTGCGGCGGAACCTTAGCGGCCAGCGGGCCGACGATGACGACCCGATCGACCTCGGCAGCGTTGGGATAGGTGACAGCGTAAACCAGCAGCGAGGGCGCAGGTTGATCGATTGGCGTCAATGTCTGAAAGGCCTGATAGGCATTGAATAATCGTGAGACCAAGCCTACGCGCAGCAGTGTCGCACTTATTGCATATTGACCCGGTTCCAGGCTGTACGACGTGAATGCATCCGCTTCACGATCAAAGGCACTGTTGGGATAGCCCGGTAGCCCGATCGCGTTAACGCCGTAGCGATCGGGATAGGCGGAACCAAAGAAGGCCAGCTGCAGCCGATCGGGCTGCTTGCGATCGATCCACTTTTTCAGGGCGGGGAGGTCCTGTCCCCAATCGACGTTGGAATCAGTGAGGTAACGATAGCCGTTGTTCGATCCGCCGATAAATTCGTTGAAGTAAGCGAGGTGATGGGGGAAGGTGGCAATCGCGCTCACAAGCAGCCAGGCGGCTAACGCGCTGGCGGTTATCCTGGGCCAACGCCGGTAACGCAGGAGAATTTCTTGCGCGAGACGGCCAGCCAGCAAGAACAAGAAGGGCAGCACCGGCAGAAGGTAGCGATAGCCGAGCTGGAGCTTGCTGATCGATGCGGCGCCGAAGAAGATGAGTGCGGGCAGATAGAGGATGCTCGAGATGCGCCACTCCTGACGCCATGGCCAGCGCACCAGCGCAAACAGGATCGCGGCGATAGTCGGCAGCGGTGTTTTCAGGAAGAACGCCACGATGAAGTAGTACCACCACCCGGTGGTGGATATTTCACCCATAAGGTAGTTGGCGCGACCCTCACTGCTTTTGAAGAACATCCCCATGAAAGACTCGAAATATTGCGGAGCGGGCACTGGCAGACCTGCGCCGTTGATCGGCCCGAATTGAAAGAGATAGGTGGCCCACAAGACGAACCAGGCGACGAGGAGCATGAGACCGAACGCCAGAAAGCGTTTGCTGAGGGATAAAGATGACGGATAGATCAGCAGAACGAGGAAGAAGCTGGGCAACAGCATGCTGCTGAGGAACTTGGTGGCAAGTGCCAGGCCCAGGGTGAAGCCGGTCAGAATCAATATGAAGGCAGTGGGACGTTTCAGATAGTGCCACAAGGTAAACACAGCCAGCGTGCAGGTGAAGGCCAAAGGCAGATCGAGCGTGGGGATGGCGTTGGCAATGAAGTTGGGATCGAATGCGAAAAGAAAGAGAGCGATCCAACCGGCGGCCTCACCGAACAGCTGCCTGCCCCAGACGAACAGCAACAGCCCCAACAGCACGCCGGTCAGGGCCGCCATCACACGACCGAGATGGACTAGGCTGTCCGGATCGTTACCGCTGTGCCACAAAAAGGCATCGGAGAAAAGATAAACATCATTCCATAATTGATAGGCCGGATGATCGATCGGGAGCTGAATATCCGATCGGATCAAGAGGGGGGCCGTTAAGATCGCTTCAAACAGCGGCGGATTTTGATCGTGATGAAAGCGGAGATCGCGCTGCGTCAGATAGACGTAGCCCGGCGTGACGTGATACTGTTCGTCAAAGGTGACGCTGTGAAAGGGTGACGCAGCGACGGATTGAGCGAAATACAGGCCCAGTAGGATGATCAGGCCCACATAGCGCCAGCGAGAACTGCGGAGTTGAAGAAGGTCAGCGCGGCTCAAGGTGCAAATCGTGATGGAGTTCAAAGGCCCAGGGACGAGGTTGTCTCGTCCCTAAGACGCCCGCCCTCTTAAACGACTTTGCCGCGCGAACGCAGACCCAGGAACATGGCTACACCTGCCAGCAGAATCAAAGCGCCTCCTCCCAGCAAGGCGAGCGAAGCTGAGTTATTGCCACGGCTGGGGCCAGCCTCCTCGACTGTGGCCAGCGGCGTTGGCTCTGCTGTCGGTTCGGGTGTGGGCGGCGCATCCAGCCGCGTACCCAACATGATACTGACATTGGTGCCCGCTAACAGCGACATCTGCCACGCAGAATCGGTGGTGGCAAGTCGATCGGCGGGCAGCTGTGTGTTAACCGCATAGCGCCCATCGGGCAACGTGCTGAAACAATACGGCTCTTGTGTCCCACTGGTCGTGTAATTGGCGGCGGTCTTGCCGTCCACACTCTTCACGTCAAAGAAGACACCGGCAATGAGCGGCTCATCCGCTTCTCGCACCAGATTGTTATTAAGATCGTCGAAGGCCTGCACGCACAATCCCGAACTTGCGGCAATGGCCATGGGCGTGGACGTGGGCGAAGTCGAAGTCATCACTGGCGTAGCGGCTGGGGTGGGCGTCGCACTGGGTGCAGACGTGGCACTAGGCGCCAGTGTGAGTGACGGCTGCGGCGTTGTGGTCGAGGCGGGTGTCGCAGCCGGGGTTGACGCTTGACCCGAAACGTTGATCACTTGCCCTACTTCGATGAGCGCCGGGTCGGTGATCTGCGGATTGAGCGCCAGTAACTGGTTGAGCGTGAGCGCATGACGCTGCGCAATGAGCGACAGCGTGTCACCGGCGGCAACAGTGTAGGTAGTGGCATTGGGCGACAGTGTCAGCGTCGGGGCGGGCGTGCCGGCAGGTGGAGTGGGCGGTGCAACTGTAGTCGATGCGGCAGTAGGAACAGGGCCTTGGCCAGTCACGACCAAACTGGCACTGTCCACAAAAGCCTCAAGATGCTTTTCTGGATATTGAGGCGCTGACCAGACAAACACCGTGACCTTGTCACTTTGCGCGACTGTTTCAACGGCTTGTTGTACGTAAGCGTCCAAAGGATTGGCATACGACGACCAGACGACATTGGAACTGTACGGGTTAGTGCCGCCGGTGGGATCAATGCCCAAACGTAAAGAATTCTCGCCCGGTTCATACGAATAGCCCATGCGACCAAACGGGCCAAAGCAACCGCCATTATCGCTGCAATTAAAGGCTTGCGTAAAAGCGGAAAATTGCAGACGCGTCCCGGGCGTGATGCCGCTCACCTGTTGATATACGCCCGCAATGTACACGTAGTAAGACGCGCCCCACTTCTGAGCGTTGCCTGACACCGAGCGAGGCGGGACACGTGAGTCCTGCGGTTGGGCAGGTTGATAGCCGGGTACGCCGTAGGGCTTGCACGTTTCCGGAGCGTTGTTGCCGCATACAGTGGGATAAGTTACGCCATCGGGAGTAAGATACCAGGCCTGCCAGCTATGAGCGACACCCTGCACAAAGGGTTCTTCAAAGCCGGGGTTGGCCAGCAGTTCGCCGGATTGCGGTTGAAGTGAACGGGCGGTTACCAGGCCGATGGGCAGGGTAACGACCAGCGTGACAAGCGATAACCACACGATGAAACGCGAAATCAAACGTAGCATATTCTCCTCCACGATAGGCGCCCCCGGCGGGATTTGAACCCACAACCTGCGGATTAGAAGTCCGTCGCTCTATCCTATTGAGCTACGGGGGCGACGCTAACACGGTTTGTTCTGAATGTGGTCCCGCCGCCGAGCGCAGCGAACGCTCAAAATCACCGCTGGCGACGAATGCGCCAAACTCTTCAAGGTTGGCGAACACGCGGGTGGCCAGACAGCGGACGACCCAATTATAAACCAAAGGTGAGATGGCAAAGATGGGCTTCCCACCCCGGTAAGCTTCCCACATTTCCAGCGCAGTGCCCATGCTGGCTTCCGGCACAAATACTACCACGGCGTCGGCCTGGCCGGCGGTCTGGGCCAGGGTAATCAAAGTGCGGCGCGCTTCGTCGGTATCATAGCCGATGCTGTTGGGATGCAGCTCAAACGGATCGATCACTTCGACGTGATGCAGCTGACTGCACAGGCACTGGCCGATAATCCGCCGATAGTCCTGGGTGTCGATGGTGTTCTCGCGCCGCGAACCTTGCATGATGCCGCCGATAAAAATCCGCCACGGCCGGCTGTCCGCCTGATCGGTTCCACTCAGCTGAGCTGAGCCGCCGACCACCGGCGGAAACAGGCGCACATGATCGTCCGCGTGTAAAGGGGATTCAAGACTGGCTTCTTCGCCGTTGACGAAGACGGCGTGCACGCGTTGAGCTGGGATGTCAAAATGCTTAATGGTCTGGCTGACCAGCGCCGTTTCGTCCACGTCGATCTCGAATTGATCGACCTTCACACCCTGGGGGCGGTAGTCGCGCAGGATACCATGCAGCTTAACGGTGATCTTCATCCGGAGGCGGGTCGAATACCCTGATAAATCTGTTTCCCGCCGATCGTTCTCAGGATGGTTTCGGCATCCCGATCGATCCGTTCGGCGAGATCGCGTGGGGTCAAGGGCTGATTGTCGTTGGTGAGAAAAACACGGAAGGCAGCGTCTACGATGCTGGAATGCTCGCCGATGAATCCCGGCTGCTGGGCACAGTGCGCCTGCATCAACAACACCAGTGCGTCCATGCGTTTCACCTCAGCAGTGAGGGGATCGATCCAATCGACCAGATCGCCGTCCAGGTTTGCTTCGGCCAGCTGATCGCGGTGCTGAGCGCACAGGTGGCTGCGCAGGTAGACGCGCAGATCGCGATCTCCCTTGTTCCACCAGCCATAGTCGATGTGAAATGGTGTATCCAGCGTGGGTCGCAATGACCGAATGGGTTTGGTAGGTAGTGTCATGGCCAATAAACAATGTAAAGAAATCGGCGGCTCCGCTGAGCGTGCCGCCGCCGATTATACCACTTAACGCGTTCGACCAGTGCCGCCGCACGCTGCGCTTTTGCGTGTTAGCGCGCCAGCCAGTAGCCGTCGCCCATGGCGCGGAACTTGGTCTGCGTCACCAACGCTGCGAACAGCGGGCCGGGCGGCGTGCGTTTGATCAAGTTGATGGCCGCGTACAGGGTCCGGGCGTGCACATTGCCCTGCGGGCTGAGCTTGGCCAGTTCCGGCAGCAGCTGTTCCAGCACGTCGGGCATATAGGTGCCGCGTTCGTCGAGCTGTTGTCGGACCTTGTCGATGCTCAAGGGATCATCCACGAACACGATCATTTGCTCGTCGTAGTCGCAAGGGATGGGGCGCTTGAGCATTTCGAACGTCAAGCGGCCTTCCTTGGGTACAGCGACGCGCACCCACTCGCGCCGCAGGCGGTTGCCCTGCAGGCTCACGCTCACGACGCCCGGTTCTGATCCACGCCGCAACTCAATATAGGCCCCTGTGGGAACATCATTGGCATTGTACCAGGCATCCAGGCCAAAGGCATAATGGCGCTCACGCACCACCCAGCCGGGCCAGCGTTTGCCGGTGCGGGCATCTTCAAATTGAAAGCGGATACGATGCGTGCGCCCAGTGGGAAACAGCTTGGCCGTCGTCGGCGAAAGCGGCACCGTGCCGCTGCGGCGATGCGGATACATCAGCGTGAAGGTGACTTCGTCGACCGGTTCGTCGGGAGCGGACAGTTGGGACAGCTCGTCGTCGATGGTGTGTTCAGCACGCTGCAGATCAGGCGTAAGCACACCGTGCGGCGTAGCCTGCGGTGTATATTTCAGCCATGACGGCGTATGAATCACTTCCGCCGGCTCAAGGCGGTTGAGGAACCAGACCACTTCACCGGCAGGTCCTACTTCGTCAAAGCGCTCGTCAGCATAGAGGGCGTAGTTAAGCGAGAAGACTTGCAGGGCGCGATTGACTTCGGCGGGTAGGCCTAACTCAGGCAGCAAGGCTTCGGTCGGCAGCGGGCCGCCACCGTTCATGTCCAGAATCGCTTCGGCAATGTTCAACTGACCTTCGTTGATTTCCACCAGCAGGCTGCGCGGGAACCACTTGTCTGCCAGCCACACAAACTCGGGACTATTATGCAGTAGTTCGTGCAGGTGAGAGACGAAGGTGTCTTGATAGCGGGCGTAGATTTCCTCGGGCGGCACCAGCTCATCGGTGGGCGACAGCAACACGGCGTCCTCGTTGAGCCGGTGATCGTCGGCGAGCTCGGCGGCAAACTCGCGTACGCCGCCGCCTTCCAGGTTGACTTGAATGACCTTGAAGGGAACAGCCACATCGGGATTGTACCCGGCGCGCACGGCGGCAACCCGGCCTACGGCAAAATCGAGCGCCGGAAAGACTACTTGCTCGTCAACCTGGAACGCCCGCTTGGGCTGATACAGCGTGCCCTGGGCCTGCTGCTTACGGCGAATGTCGGCTTCCTCACGCTCGACGCGATGGCGAATAAGCGCCTGCGCCAGTTCGTCGCTGCTGCGAGGTTGTTCGTCTTCCACGAAGAGGTTGAGTAGTAATTCGCGATCGTCGCCGCTGAGGGTGAATCGGCTGCCCCAATAATCTGGGCTCTGTGTTGCGCGGGTTGACACTGAAATTGAACTCCTGCTGCAAAACGGCTAGGGTGTCTGCGGGCGAGATTATACCATGAACAATTCACAATGAACAATGTTCAAAATTCGCCGATCAATGTGCTATACTGATAACAGACTATCGGCGATCGACGATGAGAGGAGGCGGCGATGTTGGGCAAAGAGTTGAATGTGAAGCGGGACGGCCTCGAGGTGGTGTACCGGGTGTTGGGGTTGATGCAGGGCGAGGTGATTAAAGGGCGTCTGGAAGCTTCGGGGATTCCGGCGCTGCTTGACTCCGAATCGCAAATGCTGCCGTTCTCGGTGCCGGATATGGGCGAAGTGCGCATCCTGGTGCCAACCGATAGAGCCGAAGAGGCGCGGGAATTGTTGGGGGCCGAGGCGAGCGATGAAGGCGATGCCGCGGAACTGGATTCCAGTGACGCCGCAACATGATGGGTTCCGCCAATTTCTGTTCACCGTATTCGTCACAAAATCGGGTATTGTGCGTGTGCTGCACAATACCCGTTCGATTCACTAAATAGTCAATTCCACGACGTGATCTAATCTTTCTTCAACGCTGATTCCCCCCATAGATTAACCCAGCGCGAATGGCAGATCGCCGAAGGTACGGCAACCGTTGGGTATGGATGAACCCGACGCCTTACCCCACGATCAACGCCAGGACTGCATCCAAAGTCGTGCTGGTGATCAACGCCGTGGCGAGGATCACGCCTGCCAGCACGGCGGCAATCGCCACATTGCCGCGGCCAATTTCGGCCCACTCGTCGATGCTGCCCGTCAACCGCGTGAAGAGCCACAACGACAGTCCCAGGCTCACCACGGCTAACACGATGCCGACCAGCACCTGCACGCCGTGTAATAGAATGCGATAAGCCACCGCATCCACCGGAGCCGCGTCGAGGTTCAGGCCCAGCGGCGCGAGGGCGGGGCGCAGCACAATGCCCACGCCGATGATCGTCGCGCCCAGGACCACGCCCACGGCCAGATTGCCTTTGCGCAGTTCGTTCCACTCGTCCAGGTTACGCGTCGCTTTATCGAATAGCCACACGCTCAGATACGCCACGATCGCAGCGGCGATGATGGCTACGACAAACTGTACGCCGGAGAAGAAAAGGTTAGCCATGCTGGAAGCTCCTTATGAGATGACGGAGTGACATGCTGATAAGGTGACAAGGTGACAAGATGACAAGATGACAAGATGACAGGGTGCTTGACTCACTTCTGCCACATGTCTATCAGTGTTTGATACTTGCCTGGGTAGTCATCGAACCCCCGGTGATAGTTCTGATTTTTTGTGACCGACAAGTTTCTCGTGGCCGACAATAGGAATACTTCATTGGGGTGCGAGTGAAACCACGCGTTATCGTATACATCAAGGGGATCCTGACCAATGCCGATCGATTGTCCCAGCACCTCAGAGAAATCGTTTTGAAGTTCTATGTGACTGTTGCCACTGCCAAAGAATGTACAAGGCGATGGATAGAAATCATCCAGGGACACCAACCTATACCAATGTCCATCAGAAATTTGCTGTAAGGCTTGCGCCAAGAGATGCTCATCTGCGATCCCGCGCAGAGGATATTGTCGGTAATGGAAGATAGAAAAGACAATTTCCGGCCACGTCTGTTGTGATACAAGTTCCTTCAACTCACTTAGGGTTCGAATGAAATAGGGCGTGCTACTACCACCGCTATGTGGGAGATGCACATCAACGTAGAGCTCGCCTGTCTCAGCTAGCCAATCGTTCAGTAGGGCCAGATTATGGTGTGAGAAGAGTGTATGATAGCTCACGAGAGTCCGACTACTGATTAACTAATCACTGATAACTGATTACTGCTCACCGCTCTACGGAAACACTTGTCGCGTAAACTGCATGGGATCGACATTAACGCCGAGCACGCGCATATCCCAGTGCAGATGGGCGCCTGTGGACAGGCCGGTGTTGCCCGACAACGCCAGGAGATCGCCCTGCTTCACCACTTGTCCCGGCGTCACCTTGAATTCCGACAGATGCCAGTAGCCACTGTACAACCCCCAGCCATGATCGAGTACAACTGCATTGCCACGCACGGCCAAAGGCTCGGCCACCATGACGACACCATCGGCAGGCGCGTAAACGGGCGTGCCGCCGGGAATGGCAAAGTCGGTGCCTTCGTGGTAACTGCTGAAGGGGCCGCCATCGTACGAGCGACGTGTGCCGAAGGGTGAACTGATCCGGATGAATTGATCGACTGGCACGCGGAAGGGACCGCTCCAGTACCGCTGCGGATTGAAGACGCTCCACGTGGCGTTGAGTTTTTCGCGTTCAGCAGCCACCAGCGCCGGATCAAGCAGCTGCTGCCGATCGGCTGAGAGGCGGATGTATTCCGAGTTGTAATGACCGGGGCGAATCTCGACGTTCGCCGCCACCCGGGTTGGTGAGGCATGCTCCTGCGTCGCGGTAATGACCAGGTTGTGCAACCCCGGCGCCACCCCGCTCACCGGATGCGCGCCCACGCCGACCAGACCGATGTAGTGATCGCCGTCCTGCGCGAAAGGCATGCTCCATCCGCCGAATTGGGCGGTAAGCGACACCGGCTGTGAAGTGCGCACCGTCACTTCCATCACACTGCCTTGATACAACGGCAGCTGCCCAATCTCGATGTGGGTGAAGGGTGCGGGCAGGGGCGTGGTAGGTTGCGCCACACCAGCTCGATTCGAGCGGGCATCGGCGGGAATGATCAGCTCTTGTCCGGCGACAATGAAGCCGGTGCGGTCGAGCTGATTCGTTTCAATCAACAAGCGGGTAGTCGTGCCATATTGCAGTGCCAGGCCGAACAATGTCTCATCGGCTTGCACAGTGTGCAAACGATTGACGACCGATGCGGGATCGCTGGCGGATGTCACTGTGGCCGACGCAACAGACGGAGCGGGAATGATCAACTTCAAGCCGACGTAGATCAAGTTGGGGTTGATCACCCGATTGGCTGTGGCGATCTCGACCGTGGTCACACCGTAGCGCAGCGCAATGCTTGCCAGCGTATCACCGGCTTGAACGACGTAGATCGTTTCAACCGTTTCTTGCGCGGCCGCCGGCTGCCAGCCGCCGGGGTGGAGCAGGCCGATCGAGAAAGCCACCAGCCCGCACAACACAAAGATGCTTAACCGTCTTCGCACACGATCATTCCTCGAAACACAGTGTTTCACCGATGGTCACTCTTTCCAATAAAGCCGGAGGTCCTTCCAACACGTAGCGCGCGGGTTTCGGCGAAGCATAGTAGGGTCGCCATGATTTCGCCAACGCCTTGTGCACTACCTGGAAATTTTCGTCCAGCCACAAGGCGGCAATATCAAAGGGTACAAAGAACATGTGAATCGAAGTCGCCGCGATGCTCGATCGGGTTTCTGCCAACACCAGGCCTTCATCCGGATCAAGCGCGCGGCGGAACATCAACCCGCGCAGTTTCGTTCCAAATGTCGCGCACCATTTGACTTGACCGAGCAGCCGCTGCCCCTGTGCATTCATCACTTTCATCATGCCTCACCGTCCTCGATTATACCTGAAGCCCGGTGGAGCGGTGTAATGGACGGTTGGGGCAGGCGTTCACCATTTGGATGTCGGGCGACGCTAATTGAACAATTTAGACAAAGGGGACGCAAAGCGGTTTGACCATTTTGCCAGTCGGCGCTAGAATTTCGCTTCGATCTAGGAAAGGAGAGGATTAACTTGAGCAATTACCAAATTACGCCTCCTGTTTTTTCACTGCCCAAGCAACTCGCTGAGCTGGGCGACCTGGCTTACAACCTGTGGTGGTCCTGGAATCCCGATGCTCTGCGGTTGTATCGCCGGATTGATCCGGTGTTGTGGGAACGGGCCGGTCACAATCCAGTGCGCTTCCTGCAGCAAGTCGCCCGTAAGAATCTCAATGCTGCCGCGCAGGATAATGCTTACCTGGAAAATTACCGGCGCGTCCTGGCGGCCTTCAATGAATACATCGACGCCGATACCACGTGGACCCGCTCGACCTATCCCCAATTGAACGGCCACCCGATTGCCTATTTTTCCACCGAGTTCGGCCTGCATGAAGCTTTGCCCATGTATGCGGGCGGCCTGGGTGTGCTGAGCGGCGATCACTTAAAAGAGGCCAGCGATCTGGGTCTGCCGCTGGTGGCCGTTGGCTTCCTTTATCGGGAAGGCTATTTCCGCCAGCATATCACCGAAGACGGCTGGCAGGAAGCCATCAACGAAGACCTTAATCTGGCCGAGTCGGCGATCTTGCCTGTGTTGGACGAGAACAAACGCCCGTTGACCGTGCAGGTCGAGATGTTCGATCGGGTGGTGCAGGCGCGCCTGTGGCATATCCAGGTAGGTCGCGTGCCGCTGTTCCTGATCGATACCGATGTCGAGGGCAATGCGCCCGCCGATCGCGAACTGACCACCCGACTGTACTACAGCGATCTGGAGCGCCGCTTGCAGCAGGAGATCATCCTGGGCATCGGCGGTGTGCGGGCGCTGCGTGCCCTGGGCTACGATCCAGCTGTGTGGCACCTGAATGAGGGACACTCGGCCTTTAGCAGCTTGGAGCGTCTGGCGGAAATGACGCAGGCCGGTGACACGTTTGAGCAGGCCTTGCACAAGGTCCGCGCCGCGACGATGTTCACTACGCACACGCCGGTGCCGGCGGGCCACGATCTGTTCCCGGTCTGGATGATGGAGAAGTATTTTGCGCACTACTGGTCGAAGCTGGGGCTGAATCGCGATCAATTCATGGCGTTGGCCTCCCAGCATCAACCGTGGGGCGAGGTGTTTAACATGTCGCTGCTGGCGATCAAAGCTTCAGAGCGCATCAACGGCGTGAGCGAATTGCATGGCCAGGTTTCGCGCAAGATGTTTGTGCACCTGTGGCCCGATCGGCCAGTCGAGCAGGTGCCCATCGGACACATTACGAACGGCGTGCATACCGGCACCTGGCTGGCGCGGCGGATGAGTAACCTTTTCGATCGCTATCTACCGGCCGATTGGCGCACGCGCCTGGACGATCGGGAAATGTGGGATGCCGTGCTGGACATTCCCGACGCCGAGTTGCTGGAAGTGCGCCGTCACCTCAAGCGTCAACTGGTCAGCTTTGCGCGGGAGCGGGCGCGGACCATGTGGAATAGCGGGAACGCGCGCGCTGTGCAGATTGTGGCGGGCGGCGTGCTGCTCGACCCCTATGC
>JAUQXC010000977.1 GCA_030834825.1 Thermoflexales bacterium | reverse complement strand
GTATTGGCGATCGTCTGAACTCTTTGCGGATCGGTGCCGGTTACCGACAGGCGTACCAGACTGGGATCAGCCCCGGCTTCTGCGCTAAAGCGCTTTTGGAATGTTGTCAGGTCATGATCCTCGGGCTTGAGCTGAGTGCCTACTGTGGTCATCACTTGCTTCAGCAGCCCATCAGATAATGCCAGTTCTGGGAAAGCTTTGTAGGGCTGTTGCTGTTCCGGCAGAGTCGGAATGCGCGAATCGAACTGCAGCTGAAACTGCGGGCGGGTGATGGCAATTAAAGCTGTTGCTTCATAGCTGGGTGTCATCAAGAAACTGACTACCAGGGCCACGACCGCTGAGATAAGGGCTAACCCGGCGATCAGCTTCCAATGCCGCAGCAGGACGTGAAGATACTTACTCAGATCGATTTCGTCTTCCATGGTTTTCAGATGTACTCTCTCAAGTTGTGGCTAGGTTGTTGAAAGTGGTGGCAACAAAGCCGTCAAAGTTTATCACAGTCACTGGACATCCGCAATTTGCTCGTTCGCTGGAAGAGAGAGTCCACTTCTGACACCCTTTTTGCAGAAATTGCCATTCCACATGATATCTATCATCAATTGTAGCATGACATTTGACCTGTGCTAGTTATCCTGAATCTCCGTTTCGATCCGGCGCACCAGCAGCAGCGTCATATTCAAATCTCGAATCGCTGCCAACAGGCCGTGCAGCGCCGCTTGATCGGTTACCTTCCCGCGAATGATCGTTTCGGCCTGCGGTGCAATGGTCACGGCCATCTCGCCAAACCAGTGCGCGTAATCACTCAGCAGGCCGCCGCGTACGCGGATTTCATATTCGGTCGGCTCATCACTGTGCCCCATACTGGACCTCTCGGCGCGCTGGCGTTAAAGCGCTCGCCGTCTGTTTGATCGGCAACCGGGCGGCGCCCCGGTCCGATAAATCTATGATGTGGTGCATGATCTGCTCGGTTGCTGCTCGGACACCAGCGCGATCGGTCACATCGCCGTCGAAGAACAGTGGCTCGCCAACAGTCACCCCGTACTTGCCGCTGAAGTACCAGCGGGCTGTCTCCGTCATGCCACCCGCCTGCGCCTCACGAAAGTGGAGGCGCTCTCGTTGCAAGGCGATGCCCACCGGGATCACCGGGACGCGCGTCGTCAGCGCCAACCGTGCTGCACCGGTATGCGCGCGGCCTACGCCGCCGTCGATCGGACTCAGCGCCCCTTCCGGGAAAATGCCGATGGTGTGCCCGGCGTTAAGACGGTGCACGGCTTCGTCGAAAGCCGGTCGCCCATGATGGTGCGCCACCGGAATGTGCCCCGCCGCGCGCAGATAGCGTCCGAAAAGTGGCAGCGCAAAACAAAATTCGGTGACGAGGATACTCACCACTTCAGGCGTGATCGTCAACAGCAAAAACGGATCGATCGTGGAAGGGTGGTTGGCCGCCAGAATCTTGGGGCCGGCGGGCAGTGACGCGGTGAAGCGCACGTCCATGTCCAGCAGCGAGCCCGCATACGCCCGCATTGCATGCTGTCCCAAGCGATAGAATGTTCGTTGAAGCATGTCGCGTCTCCTGAGTGTTTCTGAATGCTGCGCTCAGGATAGGCGATAAGTCGGTGGAGTGTGTACCGCTGAAGGGTGGATTGGGAGGGTGGATTACGGCTAGGGCAGCAGCCCCAGCGTTCTGGCGCGTGCCACAGCCTGGGTGCGGCTTTGCACAGCGAGCTTGCCGTAAATGTTATTGATATGCGTCTTCACGGTACTGAGCGCCACCACCAACCGTTGGGCGATCTCCTGGTTGGCGTAACCCTCGGCGATGAGGCGCAGGACTTCCAGCTCACGGTCACTTAAAGGCTCGATCAAAGGCTGAGGGCTGAGGGCTGAGGGCTGAAGTTGAACTGCGCTTTCTTGCGCTGCCGGAAAGGCCGTCAACAATCGATCAATGTAGGAATGAAGTTGCGCAGAAGATTTTTCAATCCGCAATCTGCAATCTAAAATCAAAAATCGCATAGGCTCGCCTTCGTCGACGAACAGGCGCACATAGCCGCCCGGTTCCGCCAACGTGAGGGCGCGAGTAAATACCGTGCGGGCCTCCTCAGGCCGATCGAGTTGGTGCAGCGCCAGCGCGTGCAGCATATGGAATTCAAGCGCGCTGCCGATCAAGCCGCCGGCTTCCAGCGTTGTCGCGCGTGGCCCGATCAATTCACACACCCCAGCAGCTTGTCCCTGCACCAGCCAGATCCGCGCCAGTGTGGCCGCCCCGCTGACTCGCAGGGTCGCTGGCAGCTCAGGCAAGCGTGCTTGATAGTCCTCGGCCCAGGCCAGCGCCACAGGCAGATCGTTCAAACGCAGCGCCAGCCGCGCCTGATGCATTCGCGCCACATCCACCGACAACGGCGAGACAATGCGCTGGTGCAGCGCACGATCGGCTTGTTGCAGTAGATCGTATGCCGCCGCGGTCTGTCCTTGCGCCAGTTGAACATAGGCCAGATAGATTAAGCCGATCGAGCGGAGATCGGCGGCGGCCCAGCGCTGTCCCCAGGTGATGCTCTCCTGCAGATACTGCGTCGCGCGATCGAGATCGTTCCATTCATACCAGACGCGGCCCAGGCTGCTGTAGGCCATGCTGACGATGGG
>JAUQXC010000976.1 GCA_030834825.1 Thermoflexales bacterium | reverse complement strand
GGCGGCACTTGGGTGCCATACTTGCTGACCTTGAAGCCACAATCGTAAGGATGACTCTCGAGACGGCGCTTGGGCGTCCAGCCGATGAGGGGCATGGTCAAGATCGTCTCCGTGCCCGTGCGCCGATCTTGATCCACAAATTGATTGGTCGAGGAGCCACCGGGAAGCGGACCGGCATTGTCGTCAGGGATGTTTTCGTAGTACCAATCGAAGCCGGTGTTGTGCACGTTGAGCTGCCAGTTGTAGCGTGAAGTACTGTTGCCACCCCAGCGCCGCACGGGCAGATTGAGTTCAGCGGCCAGATCTTCGTCGGCGAAGTTCATGCCGTAGATATAGGGGCTGATCGGATGGTGATCGGCCTGGGCATCGACGCTGAGCGCAGGACCAACGCCGGGTGGAAGGGCAGTGGGCGGCACACCACTGCCGACGAGTTGAATATCGTCGAGATAGAAGATCGGCTGCGCACCCCCTGTCGTATCCTGCCAGTAGAGATCGCTGAGAGTCGTGGGGCTGCCCAGGGTGTTCAAAGGCAGATCGATCTGGGTCCAGGTGTTTGCCGCCGCCGTCACGGCTGCCGCGTTATCCCCATCGCCATTCGCGACGACGCGCAGCTCTTGATTCCCCGTGCTGCCACCGTGAATCCAGAAACGCAGAACATCGTAACCGCTGGTACTCACTGCATTGGCATGCAAATAGAGTCCGGCCCAGGCCGCGTCAAACCTCAGCGAGATCGAGGCCGTGCCGCCATGCACGGGGGCGGCATTGCCGTAGTTCGCGGTAACATCCCACGACCCGTAATCGGTCCAACCATTCTCCAGCGCATCCGCATAGAGGCTGTGTGTCGCTTGTGGCCGACTCTGCACGGCCATGGGGCTGCTCAATACCAGTGACCCTCCCAGTCCGATTAGGACAATGAGTAACGATCCACGAATGAGAGAACGCATTAGATCACCTCGTCAAAAAATGTGCTGTCAGAATTATGCCGCGTTCATTGTAGAGTGCGATTGAAGGGAAAGACAATAGGAGATATTGGCGAGTGACCAAAGTCCTGTTGTCATCAAACGAGCGTGATAATGTTTATCGTTTGTCAAACGTAGGTCAATAATCGTGCACGCGTTGTGTAAGAGCGGAGAGAATCGTGTTAACTGAGTAGGGCTCGGTTTCACAGCGACCCGGTCAGTAAAGACTATCTCAGGAGTGATGACTATGCCCAAGCAGCAAACGCCCTCAGCCGTAACCTGCATCTTTGTTCTCGCCACGCTCATACTGACAGCGTGCAGTTCGAGCGGGCCGATCGGCATCCCGGCCACTCTGGTGTTGCAGAAACCAACAGCAGCTGGCGGCGACTCGATCAAACTGCTGGGCACGGCCGGGACTTTGCCGATAACGGCGGTGGCCTGGACGTCTGATGGCAAGATCATGGCCTTGAGTGATTCACATAGCATCACCTTGAGCGATGCGCATACGCTGCAAGACATTCGGCGCATCGAGACGCCCAGCTGGGTGAAAAGCCTGGCGTTTAGTCCCGACGGCAAGTGGCTGGCCACCGGTCCTGCCGGTGATGCTTATTCCAGTGCGTCCCCAGGATCGATTTCCGTGTGGGATGTCGCAACTGGACAGCTGGTGCGTTCCTGGGCTGCGGATGATACCGGTTTCGTAACAGGTTTTCAGAGTGACGGACAGACACTGGCGACGCTGGGCTACAACGTTGTGCGCCTGTGGAATGTGAACCACGGCCAGCTCATCCGCGATTTTCGTCAGCCGATGTCCAGCTGGTTTATCGTCAGCCCGGATTTCAAGCATGTTTTCCGAGAAGAGGCGGGCGGCGCGGCTGCCTTGTGGGATTTGAAAACCAATACGAGTGTGCCTGTTGAAAACTTCTCGCTGAATGGAGCGGCGTTTAGCCCGGATGGCCGCCGACTGGCGCTGGCGGTGGACGCTGAAATTCCTCTCTCAGATACCATCCAGATTTGGAATGTGGCGAGCGGGCAGATCGAACGCACTCTTAACGGACCGGGATATAGCCACGATCTTGCCTTCAGTCTTGATGGCAAACAATTGGTGGTGGGCGGAAGTAACGACGTGGTCCAACTGTGGGATGTGGAGACGGGTCAGTTGCGCCATACGTTGCCGGGTCAAGAATACAGTTATCAATTTGCCTTCAGTCCCGATGGAACACGCCTGGCCGTGGCCGATGCTGCGGACTCCCTCCGCTGGTGGGACACGCGGACTGGACAACTCTTGCAGACCGCCGAAGCACTGCGCTTCACCGATTCTATCTTTTACGGCCCTGCCAGCTTTCTCGCCGAGCAGAACGATGAGGCGTTGCGGCTATGGGACACGGCCGCCGGAAAACTGGTGCGCACCTTTTACACTGAGCCGCTGGAAGAGGTTGTTTTCACGCCCGACGATTACCTCCTGCTGATTAAGCCGCATGCCACTACCCGCTGGTATTGGGATCAAACGGCGCAGCAATTGAAGTTGCAAAACACGCTGCCCGGTTCCGGCTCGTCAAGTCAAAACTATTCTCCGAGGGCGATCAGCCCGGATGGTACCGTATTAGCAGTGATCAATCTTACGGCGACGATTCAACTATTCAATACCCAGACCGGTCAAACGCTGCATACGCTGAAGGGCTACAGCGGAACGATCATCAGCTTGGCGTTCAGCCGGGACAGTGCGCAGTTGATCTCGAGTGCGAGATTGCCAGAGTTCGGTTCAGAGCCACATGGCAATGGCGAGCTACGAGTATGGGACGTGCGAACCGGGCAACTGCTGGCGGCACACGAGACGACGCCGCAACGGGCTCGTGTGATCGCTCAGCCGTCAGCTCAGACTTGGTTGCTGGAACGCTTTAGAGTTGCCGGTTCATGTCCCCGGCAGCGAGGGCTTCAAGATGTGGCGTTGTACGCTGCCGAAGAGCTCTTAGCTGATCGGAGCAAAGTTTCGCCGCAGTGGGCCAACCCACTCCCCTATTTTGGCGGGTTGGCAGTAAGCTCGGATGGCCGCATTACTGCGGTCGCGACTCAAAGTTGGGGGTGTGTTGTTCCCGGCCCCGTTCAAGTATGGGATACGCAGGCGGGCGCGTTGCTCGCTACGGTGTCTTTGAACCGAGACACGGGCAAATTCGTTTTTTTTACCGATCTCGCGTTGAATCCAGATGGATCGATGTTGGCATTCGGAGCGGATGACGGCTCTTTGACTACGTGGGATATTAACACGGGTCGGCGTCTGCAGGCACTATCGGGATTAACAGCCAATTCCAAGCACTTGATCTTCAGTCCCGATGGGCAGCTCTTGATTTCGGGCAATCAGGATGGTCAGATCCAGGTGTGGGAAGTTCGCAGCGGAGAACTGCGACAGACGCTCAGCGGTCATACCGCCGAAGTCACGCACTTGCTGTCAGGACATCAGGGGCGCTTCCTCGTTTCAGGCAGCGGCGACGGCACGGCGCGCTTGTGGGATCTGGGTGAAGATCATCTGCCTCGCTAGATTCGAGCGCTGAAGATCGATATTCCCAGATTAAGCCGCGCCCATCTTGATCGAGTTCAATCAAGGCGGGCGCGTGTTAACTCCGCTGTGTGCTGCACGGTGGAAGAAAGTATTACTCCGGCGTTGTGATCCACTCCTTCAACAACGTGGTGAGCGTTTGCCGATCGATTTGAGTCTCCAGGGCTTTCAGTAAATCGGCTGGATGGGCAATGCCATAGCGGTTAGCTTTGAAATAGGCCTGCAAGAATTGATTAAACTTCTTGTCCCCCATTTTTTCATACAGTGCATTGAAGAATAGCATGCCTTTCAGGTAAACGTTCCTGCTGTACTGCTGCGCCGAGGCATAACCCGCTGTCGGCAAGTCGACCCGCTTGTCATCAGCGGTGCCTTTGGTTTGATCATACCGGCTTTGATAGGCGCTGATGACGTTCTGGAATGTCTCCTCACCATTCTCGTCCAGCATCCATAAATAGGTTGAGAA
>JAUQXC010000975.1 GCA_030834825.1 Thermoflexales bacterium | reverse complement strand
CGCCGCACGTTGCCCTCAATCTCGCGTTTTCCGAACCGGTTCGTGCCATTGGTTACAATGTGGACAGCCGTCGCATTCCTATTGACACACCACTACGCTTCGGACTATACTTAGAAGCAGCCGCGTCGCTCACTGGCAATTATCGGATCTTTACCCATCTGGTTGCTGCGGATGGAACGTTGTTGGCTCAAGACGATCATATTGCTGGTGCAGATTCGTACCCCACCTCTTTATGGCGGCCCGGCAATCTGCTTTACAACCGCTTTGAAATTCAACCCCCGGCGGGCACACCGCCCGGTGAGTATCAAATCATCATCGGGTTGTATGACGAGCAGGGGCGTTTGAAACTAAACGACGGACGCGATCACTTTAAGCTGTTTGATGTAACCCTGATACCATGATGACACATCTTCTGCCGCAGAGTGTGAATACCTCGCACCAACCGTGCCCCGTGATCGCGGCTCGCATCAAGTGGGCCACTGCCGACATTTGAACCTGCTTCCTCCTTAAAAAGTCGTTCTGAAGTCATTTATCGCCCAGCGATCGACCCGGCCCAACGCACCAACCCAGTGCGCGTCCCACACCCCAGTGTGGGATATGACTTGTTCTCAGGAGGAATTCCCATGGCTATTACCCCGATGATTTTACCCGGTCCACTCGCGCGGTCGTGGATTAAACGCGATCACGCGCAGCTCTCGCCGTCCTACGCGCGCGCCTACCCGCTCGTCATTGATCACGGTCGGGGCAGTGAAGTCTGGGATACGGATGGCAATCGGTTTATCGATATGAACGCGGGGATCGCCGTCACTGCGACCGGTCACTCCCACCCGCTGGTGGTCCAAGCGATCAAGGATCAAGCCGAGCGCTTCATCCATATGTCCGGCACAGATTTCTACTTCGACAAGCTGGTGCTGTTGGGCGAACGCCTGAACGACCTTCGCCCGCTGGAAGAAGAGATTTACACCTTCTTCACCAACTCGGGCGCGGAGGCCGTGGAAGTGGCGATTAAGCTGGCGCGGCACTTCACAGGCCGCCAGCATTTCATTGGCTTCCTCGGCGGGTTCCATGGGCGCACCATGGGGGCGCTGTCGTTCACATCCAGCAAAGCGATCTATCGCAAGAACTTCGCACCGTCGATGCCGGGTGTGATTCACATTCCGTTCTGCAATCCCTATCGGCCGATCCTGGCTAACCCGGAAGACAAAGACTATGGTGACGTGGTGCTGGATTATCTGGAGGAGGTGATCTTCGCGCAGATGGTCTCACCGGGCGAAGTGGCGGGTGTGTTGGTCGAGCCGATTCAGGGCGAAGGGGGTTACGTGATCCCCACGCCCAACTTCTTCCCGCGGCTGCGCGAGCTCTGCAGCAAGCACGAAATCATGCTCATCGCTGACGAGGTGCAATCGGGCATGGGACGCACCGGCAAATGGTGGGCCGTGGAAAACTTCGGCATAGAGCCGGACATCATCACGTCGGCCAAGGGCATCGCCTCGGGTATGCCGCTGGGGGCGGTCATGGCGCGCAAGAGTGTGATGACGTGGCGGCCTGGTCAGCAGGGCAGCACCTTCGGCGGCAATCCGTTGTCGTGCGCGGCGGCCCTGGCGACCATCGACGCGATCGTCAACGAGCGGATGTTGGAAAACGCGATCGAGGTGGGCGATTATGCCATGGATGTGCTCAAGGGGATGCAGGAACGCCATCCCACCATCGGCGATGTGCGCGGCAAGGGTTTGATGATTGGTGTGGAGTTCGTGCTGGACAAACAAAAGAAGACCATCGCGCACGATCATGCCGAGAACATCGTCACCAAGGCGTTTGAGAAGGGCGCGTTGTTCCTGAGTTGCGGCAAGAGCTCCATCCGCTTGTCGCCCGCGTTGAATATCTCGAAGCAGTTGATGGATGAGGCGCTGTCGATTCTGGAGGATGCTGTTGCGGAAGCGGAAGCAGAGCTGTAGCATAACACTGGCCGGATATTCGGCAAGCAGGCCAGACCGAAGTATAATTGGAACGGTCTCCCTCGTCACGAGGGAGGTCGTTCTTTAGTATCGGTTGTGTCTCGAGAGTATGCACACCAAGAGTGCATATGCTAGTTCTGTGGATGAGTTCTTATGACCAAGCTTGCCATTCCAATTCGCTCGTCGCGCTGGATGATCCACGGTGCTGCGGCGTTTGGCTACTTGGTACTTGCGTCGCTGGCTTTTTCGTCCATCATCTTCAATGCAGCCGCGGCCATCCCCGGACTCAAAGGCGGCAATCCCGATTTTGCGCTGTTCTATTGGGATTTGTGGTGGTGGCAGCATGCCATTCTTCGACTGGGGCAGGATCCTTTCTCGACCAATTACATTCTCTTCCCGCATACTCTCAATCTGGCTTATCACACATTGGTGCCGCTGCTGGGGTCACTAGCCATTCCGCTTTCTGCGGTGATGACCTGGCCCGTGGTCGTCAATAGTTTGTTAATCGGCTCGCTTGTGTTCAATGGCCTGGCGTTATTTGCCTTCCTGCGTCATCACGCGGTTCCGAGTGGCTTGGCCTTTCTCGGCGGGGCTCTATATGCGTTCAACTCGTTCAGCACACTTCATATTTCGGTGTTGCATCTCAACATGATACCGGTGGGCTGGTTGCCTGCTGGCTTGCTGGCTTGCGACTGGTTGATCGAGCGGCCTTCTTGGAAGTCGGCTGCTCTGTTAAGCATAGTAGTTTATGCGGCGGCCATGACCGATCAGCTCTTTGCCTTATGGCTGCCCCTTCTGTTGGTGCCGTATTTCTTCTATCGATTGCTTCGTGCTGATCCCTCTGCGCGGAAGCGAATCGGTGGACTGAGCGCGGTGGCGCTTGTCAGCCTGCTAGGCCTGTTATTCATCGCGCCGTTGCCTCACTGGCTGGCTGGCCGCAACGTTGACTACCCTCTGGCGCCGCTTCGCACCACGCTGGTTCGTTCAATGCAGCTATCCGATATCATCGCGTGGCCTCCGCGCTTTGCTGATAGCGAACGGGCCACGTTGGGCTTGCTGCTGCCTATTGGAGTGCTCGCGGGAGTCATTCTTGTCAAAGGCGTCCGGGATCGCGCTTTCTGGCTCTTGATGGGTCTGGTCGGCCTGGCTCTCGCGCTGGGGCCAGTACTTCAACCCTTTGATATTCCACTTCCCTATCAACTTGTCCATCGCGCGCTGGGGGGACTGTTTCGTATCCCCGCGCGGTTTGTTATACTGGCTATCCTTAGTTTGATCATCGCGGTGGCTTTGTCGTTGACGCCGTTTTATTCGCGATTGTCGCGATCAGGACGCCGCATATTCATCCTTGGGATGCTGATGTTTTTAGCACTCGAGAATCAATGGTACTCGCCGTTTCCCACGTTCACTATGCCCGACTATCGCGTGTACCATGAGATCGGGGCTGATCCTGGCGAGTATCTTGTCTTAGAGGTGCCGGTCGGACCCGATAACGCCATTACCGATCGATTCGGCCGCGGCGTTGAGCTGCAGTACTACGCGACAGTTCATCATAAACGCCTGATTAACGGGGCGATCTCGCGCGGCGCTGCCGGCATCACAGGCAATTATCGTCGCTGGCCGCTACTAACGGCGCTTGCTGAAGAAGGACCTCTTCCCGATTGGGTCGCAGCTCGCGACGAATTTGAGAAGTTGAGCCGGGATTGGGATATTCGCTATGTTATACTTCATCGCGAGATGTTATCAACCGATGTAGCCAATTGGGCGGTTGCGTTTTTTAACTTGCAGCTTAATTGGTGTTTAGTCGACGTAGAAGAATCTCTGCTAGTCTATCGGCGAAGTGATGAGGGCGTGTGCCCTACGGGCCTGCTGAATCCGCCAGTCGGTGGAATAATTCGGTTGGGCGATGCCAGCGCCGATCGTTACCTGGGATCGGGCTGGTATCCGGTGGAGAATGTCGGCGGCCCGCAAGCACGATGGACAGGTTCTCAACCAACGGCCGTGCTGCGGGTACATTTGCCACAGCAATCTCACCGACTTACTTTGCGAACAACCTCATTCTTGCCCGATCAGCTAACCACAGTTTCTGTGAACGATCAGCCCATTGCTCAGCTGCCCATGGGAGAAGGATGGGCTGAGTATCACGTGGACGTGCCGGCCAGTGTCATTCCGGCAGATGGCTGGTTGATGATCGCTTTGGCAGCCAGTCGATCGGCATCGGCATACGAGCGGACTGCTGGGCAAAGCGACGATCGTCGCTCTTTGGGTGTTGCTTACGAATCGATCACCTTTACGCCTGTACCTTAAGCGTGTGCCCAACGCTTGTGGTTTTCAAAGAATATTTGACGATGAAACGTTACCTGAAGGAATACGCAATTCCTGTTGCCCTGCTGCTCGTGATGCTGATCCAGCTGAGCGCCGCCTCGCCCACGCAATCAGCCGCTTTTGACGAGACCTATCACATCACGTTTGGTTACGCTTATCTACGCACGGGTGATGCGCGCTTGAGCCAGGGGCAAAACCCACCTTTGACTAATGTGATAACGGCGCTGCCATTGCTGCTACGAACCGATATTTCCTTTCCAGACGATCATTCTACCTGGGCCGATGGCAATATCTTCAGCTTTGCTAATGAATTTCTGTGGCAGGCGAATGACGATCCCCAGCAATTGATACTGTTGGCGCGTTTGCCGGAAATGATGTTGGCATTGCTACTGGCCTGCGTCGTCTATGCCTTCACCCGGTCTTTGTTCGGCCAGCGCGCTGCGGTCTTTGCCCTGAGCCTGTGTGTATTCGATCCCAACGTGCTGGCGCATGGTCATATCGTCGGCACTGACCTTGGCGTCGCTTTCTTCATGTTTAGCGCGCTGTGGTTATGGGTGGCCGCGCTTAAACGGATGAGCCTGAAGCGTGCGGCTATGGCCGGGTTGTTGGTGGGGGCGGCGTTGGCGACCAAGTACTCGGCCGTATGGCTGATCCCGCCGCTCATACTCATCGGGTTGATATATCCTACTGCGCGGTCCACTTGGTTATCCCACCTCAAACTCTTGCTGATTGCCGGTGTAGCCGCGTTGATCACGATCTGGATGACGTTCGGCTTTTCTCTGAACCCCATTAACCCCGGCGAAATCCCGGTGCCAGCTGCGCAGTATTGGCAGTCGTTGAGCAAAGTCGCTAATCGAGTAGAATCCAGCACGTCTGCTTTCCTGCTGGGGCAGATTTCACCGACGGGTTTTTGGCAGTATTATCCAATTGTCTTCTTGCTTAAGACGCCGTTGCCGACCTTGGCTTTCCTGGTGTTAGGTGTCCTCAGCCTGCTTGCTCGTCGGCGACGAGCCGACATAGCCTCCTGGCTTGTACCGCTGTTCTTCATGTTGATGGCCATGATCGCCGGACTTAATTTGGGCTATCGCTTGATTCTGCCAGTTCTTCCCTTCGTGTTGATGATTGCCGGTCGTGGTGTTGAGGTCTTGCTGTGCGGAAGACTCACAACTCAAAATCAGATTACGCCAATCTCTATGGCGCGCCCTGTGCCGCGGTGGCGCAGCTTGTTGACAGGCCTACTAGGCACTTGGTTGATGATCGATGCTTTAACGGTTGCCCCCAGTCATATTGCCTATTTCAATCAACTGGCGGGTGATCGATCGCGTGATTACGAGTTGCTGGTCGATTCGAATCTGGATTGGGGGCAAGATCTCATCGCTTTGCGCGATTGGCTTAAGACCAATAAGGTCGATAGTATCTATCTGGCTTACTTCGGCACAGCGCATCCAACTGCCTATAACGTTCCTGCACAACTACTGGCGAGCTTCCCACTCAACGATCATGGCCGGGAGATTGACGGCTTCAACGCCCATGCCTTGAAGCCCGGCTGGTATGCCATCAGCGCGACGAGCCTTCAGTTGGGAGTGCTGTATACGCGTCAAAATATATATGCGCCCTTTCGCGTGCGTCCTCCGGATGCGCGCGCTGGCCGGTCGCTGTTGCTGTATCACATTGCTTATCCATCATCCGAGATTGATCGGACAGTCATGTTGGGGCCGCCTGCTCCCGATCTGGATCGGACAACCGTTGGCGGCCAACCCGACCGACAGCTGGTCGTCAAATGGGCCGGCCCTGATGCGGCGGTGCTGGCGATGCAAGGACAGGCGCGCTATATCACCTCTGGCAATGCACTGCTGGTCGGCTTTGCACCGGATGTGCACGACGCGCTGCTGGCGCAATCCCGCTCTCTGGACAATGATCCTGAGGACCGCCTCCGGATATTTGAAATCGACGCGGCAGTCGCTTTGCGTGACAAGATAAACGTTTTACAGCAGCGTCAGGTCGCGGCGCCGGACGGGACACCGCTTCACCTACCGATCTCATTCGAGGGGGGCTTCTCGCTCCTTGGCTATGATCTGATCGCCGAGCAGGGTGCCTCGATCGAGTTGGTAACATATTGGCGAATCGATCAGGCACAGCAAAAACGCTTGAAAACGTTTGTCGATGTGCTCGATCGAGCCGGGCAGACGATCGTACAGGGCAATGGCATGAATGTGAGCTGGACCTCATTGGAACCGGGCGATGTCGTCATCCAGCGTCTAAGTGTTGATTGTCCTGCTGGCGCTCGCGCACTGCATGTCGGCCTCTACGATCCTGGCACAGGACAGCGTCAACCCGCCGTCGATCATTACAACCATGTTGTGTTGTCGCTAATCCCTTAAGCTCTGGTGTAACTTGATGAATCAAACTGCGGCTCACTCAGGATCCGTCGACCGGCGACATATTGTGCGCTGGGGCTTGTTGCTTGCCTTGGCCGTGGTCATTCTTTATGGATTGACCCTTCAGTTGATTATCAATGGTAGCAGTGATCGCTATGCCGAAGATGTCGGCGAGTTTCAAAACGTGCTGACGCAGTGGGGCACAGCTCATCCCACAGGCTATCCGCTATATGCGTTAGTCGGTGCGTTGGTGACGACGCTATTGCGGATTTTAGGTATGTTCCCCGCCGCCGCCGCCTCGGCTTTCTCGCTACTCATCATGTTGCTGGCATTGCTGGGCGTGTATGTGCTGCTGTTAAAGGTCACCCTCAAGCCAGCACTGGCCGCTGGAACGGCGCTGCTGTTGGGTGTGCTTTTTCCATACTGGTATCATGCCGCAGTCGCAGAAGTCTACGCCTTGCTGATCGCATTGCTAGTTTTATCTTTGTTTATTGCTACGCAATGGCGCATTGATCGCGAGCCACGCCGTCTTTACGAATTGGCTTTCGTCTTCGGCTTGGCCGTAGGTCATCATCGTCTGGCCGTGCTGCTGGCGCCAGCCTTGTTGATCATCATCTGGTCGCCATTGTATGCAGCTCTGCGTGAGCGCCCGCTACGTATTCTTGGCGTTGCACTTAGTCTCGCAGCTGCTTTTCTGGTCTATCTCTACTTGCCGCTGCGCGCCTGGATGAATGGGACGTGGGTTTATGGACAACCGGGCACATGGCAAGGCTTCTGGGCCATCGTGGCGGCGCGTGAGTATGGTGCGTTGGTGAAACCAGCCAGCGATCTGAGTCAGACGGAAATCGGCCTGACGACCGTCGTGCTGACATTGGCTGCTAACCTGACTTGGCCGGTGCTGGTGGCGGGATTGTGCGGCTTAGGGTTGTCATTGGCTTCGCAAGCATGGCGCTGGCTGGCGCTGGCGTTGTGGACGTTACTGAGCATGAACTTGGCTTTCGCCGGACTGTTTTCGCGAGCCGTTTTTTTGCCCGCGGCCTTGATGCCGGCCATGCTGGCGCTCGTCATTGGGGCAGGCCTACTGGTGCAGTGGTTGAGCGCGCGCTGGCGTGTTGGAACGGTGTTGAGCGGCGCGGTATTGGCCGTGACCATCTTTGTTCTTGCTTACAGTAACGGCCCACAAATCTATGCCCTGACCCACGATCGGGGGGGTCAGGCGATCATCGATAATGTGCGGAAGGCAGGGATCGATCGGACGGCTGAGCGCCCGGTGGTGCTGGCCTTATGGGGGCGCGATTATTTTGCGCTCGCTTACGGACAGCAGGTGACGGGCGAGATCGCCGGGATCGAGATGGTTGATCATCGTGCCGATGTAAAGAATCTGATCGCTATCGGTCATACCTTATATGTCCTGCGCCCCACGTTTTATCTGCGCCCGTTGGAGTGGTGGAATGCGCGGCTGGGCCAGGCCTATCTGAGTTCCGCTGCGGGTGACTTGGTTCAGGTCTCTAATCGACCCGTGCTCACCGAGTCTGATGTGCCTAACAACCGCGCGATAGCGATGGCGCCCGGTGTCATGCTGCGCGACTGGCAGGTGAGGCTTTTGGATAATGGCGCTTGGCAAATAACTTTGTACTGGCAGGCCACCGCGCAGCCTCAGCAGGATTTCAGTGTATCGGTGAAGGCGACCGATCGGGAATTTATTGACAGCCCAGACGACGTTGTAGCACAGGCTGACTCGAATGCGCCGGTGTATGGTTGGTATTCTACCTCGTTGTGGACACCGGGCGAGATCGTGCGCGATGACTACGTGGTCACGCTGCCGTCCGATCGACCTCTCCGACAGTTGGAGATCAGCCTTTATACTCAGGATGATACCGGCGGGTTTATCAACTTTGGCAGGCAATTCATCCCGCTGCCATGAGATTTGCTATGCCGCCCTGGGTTCAGCACCGCTGGCAGATTTCTTGACACAGTACGCCATGGATGTGCTCAAGGGGATGCAGGAACGCCATCCCACTATCGGCGATGTGCGCGGCAAGGGTTTGATGATTGGTGTGGAGTTCGTGCTGGACAAACAAAAGAAGACCATCGCGCACGATCATGCCGAGAACATCGTCACCAAGGCGTTTGAAAAGGGTGCGTTGTTCCTGAGTTGCGGCAAGAGCTCCATCCGCTTGTCGCCCGCGTTGAATATCTCGAAGCAGTTGATGGATGAGGCGCTGTCGATTCTGGAAGATGTTGTTGCGGAAGCGGAAGGCGAGTTGTAAAATCTTCGCCCGGCGAATGGTAGACGCGGCCCGTCAAACGTTTGACGGGCTGCGTTTGGTTTGTTTCAGTCTTGCAGGGAGTTGACTCTGACTTTGCTGATCTAGCGGTAAAGCGCCATGCTGCTCCATATTTCGTCGGCTGAAATTTTCGGTTTGCGGCAGATGTAGAAATTGGGGCGGCCAACTGGCGAATCATACTCATACCGGGCAGTTGCTGCGCGTTCGCACTCGTCAAAAAAGACAGTCATCTCATTTGATTTGTCGGTGACGATGATCATTACCTCCCATGAATAGCCTGGCCCCCAGAGATAATACGTCAATGCTCCGCTAACCGCATGCGGCAGACCAGATCGAGGACCTAGCAAGTCTATTGCGCCGGCCGACGAGTACCAATCGGCGTAGATCCCCGCTACGGCGCGGTCCTGCGGCGATAGGTCGTTGTACACCTGAGCCACATCTTGGACCAGCTCGTCCCACCTGAGCCGGCCGGTAAGCAGCGGCGAATACCGCGACGAGCCGCCGTTAAAATCCTGCGGGCGTAGATGGTTGAAAGGATCAGCAAGCGTAGACAACTGATCCGGGGGAACAATAGGCAGGGACAGCGGGACGGCCAAGACCCCTCCGGCCAGCAAGTAAACCAGTGCGGCAGTCTTTGCGCCTTTTTCCCAACGTCTTCCAACTGCCTTCTCTTCTACAAAGATGGCGCCAGCCGCTAAGAGTGGAATGAACAGCTCAGCCAGCAGGCGGGCGGGAGCGTGCAGTAGAAACATCAGCACCAGGGTGACGATGAACATTACACCCAGGCAGGCGTAATTTGTGCGATCAAAGGGACGAAACAGACGGAATAACCCAACGATCCATAAAGGTAACAGCAGCGGATTCATGTAGACGAGGATACTGGTGAGATATTCCGTGACCGATGCCTGGTATACGCGCCCTACGCCGTAATTGGTCCAATATTCGACTGTCGGCCAATGATTGGCGATTTGCCAGAACAGGTACGGGGCGATAACGATCAGGCACAGTAACGCTCCCAGCCAGGGCCAGGGCGTTAACACATCCCTGCGATATTTGGAAACGAGAAGTGCCACCACCAAGCCCGGCCCCAGAAACAGGATGGTTGCCTTGGTCATACAAGCAATACCGGCGATCAGGCCCAGCAGAATCCAGAGCTTGTGATTGCCCGTGCGCAGGAA
>JAUQXC010000004.1 GCA_030834825.1 Thermoflexales bacterium | reverse complement strand
CCAGGTCAATCCAGCGATGCGCCAACTCGCCTATGACATGAATCGCCAGGCGTTATCCCTTGAGGCGAAACAGCTCGGAAAGCGCCTGCCCGATTGTCAAACGCCAGCCGTAGAGCGCCTAAGCGAGCTACACCTGCCCGTGCTCGTCATCGTGGGTGAGCATGATACGCCCTACATGCTGGCGGCCGCCACCTACATGATCGAGAAGATGCCCTCTGCCCAAAAGGTCATCCTCGAAGATGCGGCTCACTTGCCCAACCTGGATCAGCCCGCTAAATTCCAGCGCAGTGTTACCACGTTTTTGGAAAGAAACGCGGCTGCCTGAAGGCCCAGCCCGGCCATGAAGAGCCAGTACACAACCGAACCGATACGCGAGATTCTGGACGCCGTCTATCAGTCCGAGTCACGCCGCATCCTGGCCACGCTGATTCGCTTGCTCGGCGACTTCGACCTGGCTGAGGACGCGCTCCACGAAGCCTTCCGCGTCGCGGTGGAGCAATGGCCGCGCGCTGGTGTCCCTGCGAATCCGCGGGCTTGGCTCGTATCGACGGGTCGCTTCAAAGCCATCGATGCCCTGCGCCGCCACGCCCGGTTTGACACTTCCTTAGAGGATATCGCCGAGCGACTCGATCGAGATACGCGCAACTCCGTCGGGCAGAATGACGAGGATATCGAGGACGATCGGCTGCGTTTGATTTTCACCTGCTGCCATCCTGCTCTGCCGGCGGAGGCCCGCGTGGCATTGACGCTGCGTGAAGTATGCGGGCTGACAACTGAGGCCATTGCACATGCCTTTCTCACCGCTCCAGCCACGCTGGCCCAACGCATCGTGCGCGCCAAGGCGAAAATTCGCGAGGGGCACCTTCCGTATGAAGTGCCGTCGCGGAATGAACTGCCTGAACGACTGGACACGGTGCTCCAGGTGATCTATCTGGTGTTCAACGAGGGCTACCTAGCCTCATCAGGCGAATCGCTGACGCGCCCTGATCTCTCGGGTGAGGCCATTCGCCTGGGGCGTCTATTGGTCGAACTATTGCCGGAGCCGGAGGTGATTGGCCTGCTCGCGTTGATGTCGTTGCACGAGTCGCGTCGTGCGGCGCGGGTTTCTCCACAGGGAGATCTGATCCTGTTGGAGGATCAGGATCGCTCGCTCTGGAACCGGGAACAGATCACGGAAGGGATTGCCTTGGTGCGAGCCGCGCTGATGTCGGGACGCCGGAACCAGTATACTCTTCAGGCCACCATTGCGGCAGTACACGCGGTGGCGCCCAACTTCGCCGCCACGGACTGGGCCCAGATTGTGACCTTGTATGACTTGCTGGCACAGCTGGTCCCATCACCCATCGTTGAAATCAACCGCGCTGCAGCAGTAGCGATGCGTGACGGTCCGGCAGCGGGTCTAGTTTTGATTGACACGATCCTGGCGCGCGGCGACCTAGCCCACTATCACCTGGCACACTCGGCGCGCGCCGATCTCTGTCAACGGTTGGGAAGAATGGCAGAGGCCCGCGCCTCCTACTTGGAGGCGCTCACCCTGGTGCAACAGGAGCCGGAGCGGCGGTTTCTCGAGCGGCGGATGGCGTCCTTGGCGGACTGAACCAGCCGCCCACGAATTTTCAAAACTCATCGGTCAGATTGTCGATTTTAGGCCCCGGCCAACGACTATCTCATGTAACACATTCCACAGAGCCAAGGCCAAGCCCAAGGGAGCCTGGCTCTCAACCATAAGGAGACAAGACATGCAATTCCTGGTTTACGATCCCAACTTTAACCCAGAGGCGGCAACACCGCCCACCCAAGAACTGATCACCGAGATGGGTAAGTTTATGGGGGAAGCGATACAGGCCGGTGCGTTGGTTGCCACCGGGGCACTCCAACCGAAGGGCACTCGCCTCAAACTCTCGGGCGGGAAATTCACGGTAACCGATGGGCCGTTCATTGAACTAAAGGAACTGATGGGCGGCTGGGCTGTGATTCGAGCCAAGTCGTTGGACGAGGCCATCGAATGGTGCAAGCGCTTCCGCAAGATCGTCGGGGACGGCGAGTCCGAGATCGTTCAGGTGTTCGGGCCGGAAGACGTTGGGCCTGCGCGACCCGCTGCATGAGTGAAGCACTCTGAAGAAATAAGCCAGGTGTCCTGATCACGCTGGGACACCTGGCTTATGCTGTTGTGCCCACGGTGGTCACCCAGTCAGCGCGATGCGTATCGTCAGCAGAAAGCAAATTGATCTACCTCACAGATTGCGCGTACCTTTGCACTTGGGAAACGTGGAGCAGCCCCAGAACTCGCCGCGCGGGCCTGTGCGCTTAACCAGCGGCGCTCCGCACTTCGGGCAAAGCGGAGCATTTGGATCGACAGCCGTGGGTTTCTTGTGACTCGCGGCTCGCGCAGGAGATCGACGCGAGCCGCCGGAATTCCGGCGAGTGCGCTTGCGCGGTGATGTTTTGTCTTCTGCGCTTTCCTCATCCTCAACACTGGCCCCCGCTTGAACAGCGACCTTTCCAGGGTAGTGTCCCTTGAAGGCCGCCATCTTGGGAGGTGCGCTTGCCAACGCTACCGCAAACGGATCGTAAAAGTCACGCAGGGCGGTAATCCAATCCCGCTCACCGCGCGAGACATCATCGAGCCAATCTTCCACCTGTGCCGTGAATTGGTAGTTCATCACTTCAGGGAAGGCGGCAATCAATGCGGCGCAGGTAGCCTCACCCAGCGGTGTCGGCGAGAGGGTACGTTTTTCAAGCCAGACATACTCCCGTTCTTTCAACGTCTTGATGATAGCGGCATAGGTGCTGGGACGTCCGATGCCGCGTTCTTCCAAAGCTTTCACCAACGCCGATTCGGTATAGCGTCCCGGCGGCTGCGTGAAGTGCTGCTTGGGAATGAGCGCCAGTAGATCGAGCAATTCGTTGACGCTCAAAGCGGGCACACCCTGTCCCACGCTCCACGCCCTGTCCGACTCCCCAGTGGGGAGTCGGGGGCGTCCTGGGGACTGGAGTGTGGGGGGTGCGCCAGACAAGGCCTGCGGCTCATCCTCTTCATCGCGCTTCTCTTCTTCCTGCCACACGCGCAGGAAACCATCGAAGATCAGATCACGGCCGACGGCCTGAAACAGGAACGGCGGCTTGCCTGCGACGGTGGCCAGGACATTGACCGTGGTGACATCGTAAAGTGCAGCCGCCATCTGCGAGGCGACGAAGCGCCGCCAGATCAGATCGTAGAGCTGGAACTGTCGCGGCGAAAGGTGTTGCTTGAGATTGTTCGGGTAACGATACACGTCCGTTGGACGGATTGCTTCGTGTGCTTCCTGAGCATTCTTGACCTTGGTCTGATAGTGTGGCGCAGACTCGGGCAGGTACTTTGCGCCGAGCGTCTCCGTGATCATCTGACGGGCGGCGGCCTGCACTTCGGGCGAGATGGCGGTCGAGTCGGTGCGCATGTAG
>JAUQXC010000974.1 GCA_030834825.1 Thermoflexales bacterium | reverse complement strand
TCGTACAACTCCGTCAGCGTGTTGTTCTGCGGATCGAGGATCGACAAACAGGTGCGCGATTCAAAAGCCGTGTGAATGAAGTCGGTCGGGATGCCTTCGGCCTGTAAGCCCTTCTCGATAAATTGGCCGGCAGAGCCGCCGACCCAGCCCGTGACCACCGGCGACTCGCCCAGCAGTTTCAGCGCTCGGGCGACGTTGCACCCTTTACCGCCCGGAAAAGCCAGTACGCGATCGGGTCGTTGAATCTCGTTCAAGCGAAAGGCTGGAACGACGACGGTCTTATCGATCGCCGCGTTGGGGTTGACGCAGAGGATCATGCCGCTTTTCCACTCGCCCCAAAGAACTGAATCCGTTCGCGCACCCGCGCGGTCATCCCCTCACGCGCCGGACCCAGGTAGCGACGCGGATCAACTTCGGCGGCATCGGCCGTCAACGTCGCCCGTACGCTGGTGGTAAAGGCCTGGCTGAGCTGCGTCGCCACATTCACCTTGCAGAGGCCCAACTTGATCCCTTGCACGATATGATCGTCCGTCACACCCGAAGAGCCGTGCAGGACCAGCGGCACAATCACCGCCGATCGGATCGCCTGCAACCGCTCGAGATCGATCTGCACTTCCTTCCGCTTGATGGCATGCACCGAGCCGAGCGCAATCGCCAGGGTATCGACGCCCGTGGCTTTCACGAATTCCGCCGCTTCGGCGGGACGCGTCAGTTTCACTTCACCGGCCACCTTGCCGTGGCTGTCCGCGCGCGGCACTTCGCCCATCTCGGCTTCGAGGCAGACATCCACGGCATGCGCCATTTCGCGCAATTTGATCGTCCGCTCGATATTTTGCGTGAAGGGCAGATCGCCGCCGTCGAACATGACCGATGTGAACCCCAGTGCAATGGCCTGCAGCACCTCGTCTTCGCTGGCATGATCGAGATGCAAGCCAATGGGAACGGCAACGCTCTGCGCAGCAATGCGTCCAATCTCGACCATATAGCGCAGGCCCAGCGTGGTGTTGCCACCACCCACGTGCTGCAACGCGCGATGGCTAATCTGGATGAGCGCCGGGGCGTTTTCGGCCTGGGCGGCACTGACAATCGCCTGCACTTGTTCCAGCGTGTTGGCATTGAACGCGCCAATGGCAAAGTGTTCCCGCTGGGCACGTTGAATCCAGGGTAAGGGATTAACTAAGGTCATGTTTTTCACTTTCTACCACCCCGCTCCGTTCCGTGTCCGCTTGGCGGCGGGACGGTTGGCCGGACAACAGGAGCAGGGTTGGGGTTGAGGTTATTCCGGCAACAACATGATCTTGCGATAGGCGATGCGGTGCGCCGCAATCGCTTCAAACACCTGCGGCGCCTGCGCAAGTGGATAATGATGTGAGATCATTTTGGTGGTGTTGAGCTGTCCATTCAGCAGAGCCTGCACGGAATCGAGCCATTCGTGGCCCGGAAACGGCGCCGAGTAAGACATGAAGCAGCCATTCAGACGGAGCTCCTTGCGCATCAAATCTTCAATGAACGTCAGGGGCAAGCTCGCTTCCGGCGGTTGATTGCCGCCGCACACCACATTGCCGCGTGGACGTGTAACCTGAATGGTTTGCGCCAGCGCCTGCGGCGAACCCGCGGCCTCGATCGCCAGATCGACGCCATCGCCCGTCAACTTCTTCACTTCTTCTTTGACATCGACCTGCCGGGGGTTGAGTGCGACGTGCGCGCCCAGTTCGCGCGCCATGCTGAGGTTTTCAGCGACGAAGTCCGTGCTGATGATCAATTTTGCGCCCAGAATACGCAGCCACTGCACCGCCATCAAACCCACCGAACCGGCACCCAACACAATGGCCGTTTGTCCCGGCTCGAAGCTCCCCAGATCGAGGATGTGGCGCGCCACGGTCGAGGGTTCGATCAAAGCCGCTGCTTCCAGATCGATCTCAGCGGGCAGCAGAAAAGCGCAGCGCTCCGGCAGTTCCACATATTCGGCATAGCCGCCGTTCTGGCGCGAACCGATGAAGGAATACTGGTGACAGGCCGAGTAACGACCGGCCAGGCATTGCTTGCACTCGAAGCACGGCACCAGTGGAATGACGGCTGCGGGTTGACCGATGAGGTTTTCGCTCACACCCTGCCCGACTTCGGCGATGATCCCAGCGCATTCGTGACCCAGGATCAAGTTGTACGTGCGATGACCTTTGGTATACCGCATGATGTCCGAGCCACAAATGGAAACGGCTTTGACTTTCAATAACACGTGTCCCGGTCGTGGTGACGGCGTAGGAACTTTCTGATAGGTCATGACGCCCTTGTTTTCTAAAAC
>JAUQXC010000973.1 GCA_030834825.1 Thermoflexales bacterium | reverse complement strand
AAGCTCCGCCGCTGGATCACGTGTCAGAGTTCCACCTTGCCGTTCTTGACCTTACGACTCAGCCCTTTCCGTCTCGCACCAGCGTGGCGAAAGTGAAAGTGTTAGCTACTCAGAGCAGTTGACTTTCACGCCTGCTGATCGCACACTGAAAATGGCATCAACCAGCGCGTCGAGGCCGCGTGGTCCTCAACCGCTTCGACGCGCGCGGCAACAAGATGCAGCATGACGCGAGAAACAAGAAAGGCTTAAGGATAAGTGATGGTGAGGGTGTACGCCTCCGTTCCGGTATAGACGGGATTGGTGTACACGAAAATGTAATACCAGCCCGGCGATCCGGCATAGTCGATCTGATAAGGCGCCGTCGGATCGAACCCAACTCGATGAGCCACGTCGGCCACTTCGTAGAACAACTGTATCTGAGTGCCGCCATTGGGGCTGCCCAGCTCCACGTTGACTGTGCCCACCTCTGGCAGATAGACGCTGTAATAATCTCTTTCATCGTTGTGCTGACCACGATAGGCGCGGCCAGACTGCAACACGCCATTCGCCTGTAGATACGTGTTGTTCGGTTCAGTCTCCCACTCACTAGAGTAATAACTGACGAAATTCTTCAACACGGTGGGCAGGAAGACGCGATGGGGGATCTGAAAGGTGCCTTCTGCCGCAAAGTTCGAACCCACAAATGAGGTGTCGATGGCTTGCACACTCCAATAGTATGCCTGCCCAAGCGATAAGTTCCGCAATGTGTAGGATAGCGCCGAATAGGTATTACCCAGAGCCGGGAGCAAGCGATAGCCCGTAGCGGTGATAGCCAGCGGAGCGATGATGTCTATACCGCCGGGCCGAGTGCCAACCCGCAGGTTATAGGACAGCCCGGCCAACGCAGTGTGATCGTCCGTCACGGGCGGTGACCAATGCAGCCTGACATCAGAGCCGCCGAGGGTGGCTGTCAAGTTTGTCGGCGCTGCGGGTGGTGTGTTTGTGGTAACGCTCGAATATTTGTAAACCTTGGTGATGCGCAGCGTCAAGCTCTTACCCGTCAACAGCACCTCCAGATTACGATCGTTTTCGTAGTCTCCCCATTGGGCTGAGCCTCCCATTAATGATGAAGGTCCCAAACTGATTCCCGCACCAAAGGCATCTCCGCCATCATTGTGATAGACGGAGGGGAAATTATTACTGCTCACCAGAGCATCCAGCCGGCCATCATTGTCATAGTCACCCCAGGCAGCACTCGTCCACGCCGCACTGCCCGCCAGAGTGGCGGCGGTGTTTTTGACAAACACACCATGATCATTGCGATAGATCTCGGCCACCGAGTCCGACTGGGTGGTGTTACCCTCCAGTAATAGATCGAGATCGCCGTCGTTGTCGTAGTCGCCCCAGGCGGCCGCACTATCGTGCAATGCGGGCAGGCTGGTGGCTTGAACATCCAGCAGCACGCTTTGTCCCTGATTGTGATAGATCTTCGTCACCGGACCGCTCAGGCCGGAACCGGTCAACAACAGATCAACCCAGCCATCGCTGTCGTAATCGCCCCACACCACAGCACCGTTGTGAATGCCGGGCAGACTCAGCCCGCTATCGGTGAGGACGCCCTGCTGGTTGCGATAGATCTTGGTGAGGGGTTGTGCGCCGTCATAACCAGCCACCGCCAGGTCGGACCAGCCGTCGCCATTGTAGTCGCCCCACGCCAACGCGCTGTGCGTGACTCCCGTAAAGCTGGTGGTGAGACTGAAAGCGCACGTCACGCCGTTTTGCACGTTGCGATATAACCGGCCTACCGGTCCGGCGACGCTTCCGCCTGCTAACGCAATATCCAACCAGCCATCGTTATCATAATCGGCCCAGGCGGCAGTCCCAGTCACGATGCCGGTTAGATCAGCTGCCAACGTAAACGAATGATCGCCCGCCTGTTGATAGACTCGCGCGATCCGCAACGTCGCAGAGACCTCGCCCGTGAGCAACACATCCGGAATGCGATCGTTGTTGCAGTCGCCCCAACGCGCAGAGCCATATTGCACGCCGGGCAGACTGAGACCGGTATCGACAAAGGTCCCGGCACCGGGCGCCAGTTCGATCGAGATGGTAGGCGTAATCGGGGGGAGCAGATCGACGAACATGGCCAACCCCGATGGGGCAGCGGTCGCGATCGGCGGGCGGCTGACGGCGAGCAAGGCCATCAGTGCCAGGCCGCAGGCTAGTAGACAACGGACCAAAAAAAATCGTTGTTGAAACATGTCAAGCCATCCTCTTAAACGGTTGTTAACAAACCTGCAACGAAGACGATCCGAGGCAACAATTTGAAGCACTGAGTCTTCCAACGAGAGCGGAATGACAATCAGCCTGGAAGAGCCGAAATGCTTAACCGCTAGGGTTGAGCAGGTGTCGGTGGCGGCGGTGGTTGAGTTGCCGGGCGCTCGGTTGGTTCTGGACCGGACGTGGCCGCCGCGGTAGGCGATGCAAGCACTTCAGCGGTCGGCGTGGGCGTCGCAGTGCGCGGCACACGTGTCGGCTGGCGAGTGGCAGTAGGTGTCAGGGTAGGTGTAGGTGTCGCCGTGAACGTTGGCGTGTAAGTAGCGGTGGCCGTGGACGTGGCAGTTGCGGTAGGCGTCCGTGTGGCAGTCTCAGTTGGTGTTACCGAAGGTGTTTCTGTCATGACGACGGCATTAGGCACCGTAGGCACTTCGCGTACCGTCGAGTTGTTCAAGCGATCACTGATGATGAAACCGGCCAACAAGGCGATCAGCGCCACGAAACTGATCGCCAGGGGAGCACGCCACGGCCACTGTCTAGGCGCGGCCGCTTGGCCGACTGGGACGATTGGGCTGGAGGCGGATGCGGCTTTCGTCAGCGCGCCGGACGGCGCCAACGCCCAGGTCCGATCGGTCGGGATCGCTGCTTCCAGAGCCTCCAGCAGTTCCAGTGCGCTGGCAAATCGCTCGGCGGGCAAGACGGCCAGGCACTTCTGCACGATCTGCTCCATTTGATCGTCGACTGCGAGGTTCCACCGGCGGGGAGAGGGCGGAGCCAGGTTTAACTGCTCCCACAACACGTTTTCGCGCGCCGTTCCCGCCCGATCGCTTGTCTCACCCGTGAAAGGCCGTTCACCTCCCGTCAACATTTCAAACAAGACTATCCCCAACGCATAAGTGTCGGTCCGTACAGTCGGGGCTTCGCCCCGCGCCTGTTCCGGCGCCATGTAGCCAAAGGTACCGCCGCCCAACAACAGCGCGCTGGTGGCCGCGGCCTCAGTCATGTGCGCCAGGCCAAAATCAGCCACCAGGACGGTGCCGTTGTGGTGGATCATAATGTTCGAGGGCTTGATATCGCAGTGAATCATCCCCTGGCGATGAGCAAAATGCAAGGCGCTGCAGACAGGACGAAACACTTCCAGGACGCGCCGCGACGGCAGCGGCCCGTGTGCAACACGAATCTCCTGTTGTAACGTCGTGCCCTCGACGAAATCCATTAAGATGAAGGCAAGTAGATCGTCTTCTTCCAGACCGTAGAAGCGAACAATGTGAGGATGCTGCAATTGAGCCAGGGCCTGCGCTTCGCGGCGAAAGCGGCGCAGGAAAATGGTATCCATGGCCAAGTCTTCACGCAGCAACTTCATCGCCAGATAGGCGGCCCGCTGATCGTCCCAGACTTTGTAGACGTCAGCCATGGCCCCACGGCCGATGAAATCATCCACGCGATACCGCTTGAGGAGGGTTTGACCGATCAGGTTCGACATACCGAGTAGACCAACGAAGAGTCACGCACCACGCACACGCCAATAGCGCGCTGTGATTATCACACAATCAGCACGGAATGCAAAATGCGGGAAAACGTGGAGGGCTTGCGTGCACGCGGAAGTTTGAGGTGGACGGCAGGCAGAACGCGCGACTAGCCGACCAGCAAGCCCGGATGAAGAGTCAGGGCGACACGGTCATAGTTCTGCCCAAAGATCACCGGCTGTGCGCCCAACACTTCGGCGATTCGCTCGGCAGCGTGCCCATCGCCAAACAGCGGGGGATGTTCAAGCGGCGGCAGGAAGTCACGCACCGCTTCACTAATGCGGACAGTCTCGCCCCCCACCAGTCGATTCCAGCCCGCGTCTACTGTTTCACGGACGCCGGTCTCCTCGCGCAAGGTGATACAGGGCACAGCCAGGCAGTAGGCTTCACGTTGCAAGCTGTCAACATCGGTGATAATGGCGCGCGCATGTTTTTCCAGGCTAAGCATGTCCAGATAGCCAATGGGATCAATCGGGAGCACGTGCGGCGCCAGGGGCAGGTCAATTTGATCGAAGGCCACTCGCGCCTGCGCCGACATCGGACAGATAATCGGTTCGCGAATGGCGTTTAAGGCTTTAATAACGCTGCGCAGATAATCAGGCGGTTGTGTTTGGTTGAAGTGTTGTACCACGGCCAGCAGGTAATAGCCGGGGTAAAGTCCAACCCGCTGAAGAATTGACGAATGTTGCCGTGCCGCCGGCAGATGCTGCTCCACGGTGTCCAGCGCAAGATCACCGCTAAAGTGGACACCGGAAATGATGCCTTCTTCTGCCAGATGTTGTACCGCGGCCTGGGTGTTGCAAAAGAGCACATCGGCCAGGCGATCGGTCAGCACATTGTTTAGTTCTTCGGGCAAGTGCTTATGGTAGGCGCGTACGCCGGCGTCAAGGCGCGCGATTGGAATGGACTGCCGGGCTGCGGCCAGCGCCCCGGCCAAGGCTGTGGTAGAGTGTCCGCGAACGATCAGAAGGTCAGGACGCCGATCGAGCAAAACGCGTTCGAGACGCAGCAACACTTCACCCAGAGACGCGACGGGCGCGCTTGTCGCAAGTTCCAAACTCACCTCTGGCTCGGGAAGGTTCAGAGGCTCAAAATACGCGCGCACCTGGAAGTAGTCAGTATGTGGTCCAATATAGACCAGAGTTTCCTGATGTCTCTGGCGCAGGACACGGCTGACGACTGCAGTCTGAATGAAATCGGAATAAGAGTCAACCAGGGATGTTATCTTCATAACCAACTGAGACCGCCAGAGCAGACCCGCTCACGCTGCCGCGTCAGCGCTTCAGATCATGGACCGGGTTCACCGCTGAATGCTCAGGCATTGAACGGGCGGTGGTGCACGCGTACAAGTTGTCGGGGCAAGTGTCAGCCGTGCAACGGCCGAACACTTTGCGCACCCAAGAACAGTGTTGCCATAGATTGATCGTAACCGCCCAGGGTTTGCACTGTGTTGAGGGGATACCCGCTTAGCGGCCAAGCCGGGTATGGCTTTCGTCGCAATTCATCTTTCAAGGTTGAATTTGCAGCTGGATTTGTCTCACGCGAGTTAGATCGGTTAGAGTTTGATACATGTGCAAAAACCCGCGAGAGGGTCAGGGAATCTAACCTATCTAACCACGGGCAAGACAAAAGCCGCAAAACTCAAATGCTTTATACGGAGTTTTGACACAAGACATACGTGACACACGCAAGTAATTGTGTTCACTCCAATCTACTGCAAACTGCCCTGCATGATAATTTGAATGGAAGTAGTCCCAAGAGCGCCTACCAAACCCTACGAGGTCACGCCAGCATGATACCTGAGGAAATCATCCGTAACCACATCGCCAAAAATATTCTGTTCAACGATAAAGGATATCCTTACTCGGACGAGGCCTCCTTCGTGGAGGAAGGCATTATTGACTCCATGAATGTCATGGAGATGATCCTGTTTGTGGAAGAAAATTTCGGGATTGAAGTGGCTGACGAGGAGATCATTCCCGACAATTTTAACTCGGTCCGCAAAATGGCGGATTATATCCGCCGCAAGGCACCGGTGACCGTCGGCTAATCCGTTGAAACCTGCTAAAATCCCCGCTGCCGGGGAAAAGGATCAGGGAAGACTATCATGAACACCGCCGATTATCTTTTGGATACGGCTGAGGACAACCGCGTCGCCCTCATCGAAAACAAGTGCCTGCACACCTATCGCGATCTGCGCGAGGCCAGCGCCCGGGTCGCGGCCGAGCTGCTTCACGCGGGCGTCAAGCCCGGCGATCGAGTCGGTCTCCTGGGCAATAATTCATTGTTCTGGGTGGCGGCCTATCTGGCGACCTTCAAGCTGGGTGCGGTGGCCGTGCCTTTCGCCACGGTTCATCCAGCCGAGACGATTGCGGCCCAACAAGCATTTGTGGACTGCCAGGTCATGTGCACGGAGCGGCGTTTGCAGCGGCGCTTCGCAGCGGCATTAAGCTCGACCCCGCTCGCTTTTGTGACAGAAGATGTTCTAGAGGAGGCCGGCCCACGCGAGTGGCCTGACACGCCTCATTGGGACACTCGCCAGGATGCTGCGCTGATGTTCACTTCTGGCACCACCGCGCAGCCGCGCGCGGTGCGGATCACCCATCGCAACATTCAGGCGAATACCAGCTCGATCATCGAATATCTCGACCTGGGCACGACCGATCGGATGATGGCGATCCTGCAGTTCTATTATTGCTTTGGCGCATCACTGCTGCACACTCATCTCAGAGTCGGCGGCTCGCTGGTGCTGGCCAATTCCTTTGTTTATCCTGAAGTGGTGCTTGATCTCATGGAAGCCACCGAGTGCACGGGGTTCGCCGGGGTGCCTTCCACTTATCAGACACTGCTCCGGAATTCGACTTTCCCCAAACGGCAAATCAAGTCGTTGAGTAAAGTGCAGCAGGCCGGCGGCAAGCTGCAAACTGTATTGATCCAGGAACTCGTTCAAGCCGTACCGTATGGTGAGGTCTTTGTGATGTACGGTCAGACCGAGGCCACGGCGCGTCTGTCTTACCTGCCCCCGGAGTTGTTGCACACCAAGCTAGGCTCGATTGGACGTGGCATCCCCGGTGTAACCCTACGGGTGATGGATGAGTCCGGCATGGAGGTGAAGCCCGGTGAGGTCGGTGAAATCCACGCCTGGGGCGACAACATTAGTCCGGGATACCTTAACGAGCCTGAAGCGAACGCCCAGAAGTTTGTGGACGGCGCGCTGCATACCGGCGATCTGGCCACACTGGACGAAGACGGGTTCATCTATGTGGTCGATCGCAAGGCCGACTTCATTAAGTCGTACGGTTACCGGGTCAGCAGCCAGCAGGTGGAAGGCTGCATCGTCGAATTACCCGAAGTGGTCGCCGCAGCCGTCATCGGCGAACCAGACCTGGTGCGCGGTGAAGCGATTAAAGCGTTTGTGGTGCTGCGCACCGGCAGCCAGTTGCCCGCCGAGAAGATTATCGGCCACTGCGCAGCGCGTTTAGCCAGCTACATGGTGCCTAAGGATGTGGTCTTCATCGATCAATTGCCCATCAACGCCCACGGCAAGATCGTCAAAACCGAATTGAGAAAACTGGCCACCCCGCGTGAAAGCAGCGGGCAAGGCAAATTACAGTGAACGGTAAAAACAAGAAAAAACGGGGAGGTACAAAGCAAGGTGTCGAATCGCATTCTGCGCCTATTGTCGATTAGTGCAGCCATTTTCCTGGCTGTCATCAGCGTTGCTGTAACACGCAGCGTGTTGGCAACCCCGGCGTTGAGGCCGGCCGCGCAAGGGAACGCTTACGTTGAAGTCTGTACCTGGCTGGACTGTAAGACAGGGGCAGTTAGCTATTCGCAGGATGATGCCAACAACATCGTCCCTTATAGCGTAAACACGAATACCAATAGTTGCCAGATAGATCTGGAAAATGCCGGCTTGCGCGGAACTTTCTATTACAATGGCGGCTCGTCTCCAGACTGGCTGACAACACTAAGCGATGCCGGGCATGAAGTCGGATCCCACCTGGTAAATCACGATCTGAATTGCGCGATGCCACCGGCCTGCGCACCAACGTGCACTCTAGAGACCCTATTACAAATCCCTTACACAATCACGGATGTAAATAGCTTCCGGCAAGGTCAAATCGATCCCAATGTGGCGGCCATTGAATCACGCACTGGCAAACCCGTGGTCTCAATGGCTTATGCCTGCGGCAATGCCGATCCGGGGCGCATGGCGGCAGCACAATCCTATTTTGCTGGAGTGCGGAGTTATTACGAACCCCTGCCCTGGGGTAGCAATTTGACTTGGATCTACGACGTCAACACTCCGACACCCGATGAGTTTATGCTCTTGAATGCGGACTGGTACTTTCATCAGGCACTCGTCGATAGTGCCGTGAATGAAAACGGCTGGGACATTATTACGGTTCACGATTATTGCGAGGGAATCAACGCGCTGAAAAATATCAGCCACACCACGTGGATCGCACCCGTGGGAGAAGTCCTTAAATATATCCGCGTGCGTAACGCCACTCAGATTACCAACTATGCGCGCTCAGGAACCAGCATCAGTTTCGATGCCGTTCATAATCTGCCCGTATTTCAACGTCAACAATTGGATGGAACACCGCTGTTGCCAATCGTTTACGATAATCCCGTGACGCTTCGGGCGCGCGTCCCCATGACCGCTAACATTCTCAGTGTTCAAGCGAACGGCGTAGGGATTACTTATACCGTCGGTGTTGTTTCAGGCACAAACTATGTTTGGTTTAACACGCCATTGACGACGTCCCAACACATAGAGATTGAAGGGGATGCACCCTTAGCGGTGAGAGTCGTGCACCTGAGTGCAACCCCGTCTGCCGCAGATGCAACGCCGGCACTGCTTGTGGCTAGTGGCGCAAGTGTGTGCTTACTGATCATGTGGACGCAGCGTCAACGCCGCCGCCGCGGTCGCCAACGCGGCTAGCAGAATCTGTATTTCCGGGGAAGGAAGGGAATCTTGTCAGCCAAACGCAGTCTCTTAATCGGCTTTAGCACAGTGGTAACCATATTGCTGCTTAGCTTTGCCACACGGCAACTTCTGGCTCAACCCGCTACGGCGCCAGCAAATCAGCAAGCCAGCGAGGTTAGCGTCTGCACTTGGTCGGGGTGCAAGCCCGCGGCTGTCAGCTACTCGCAGGACGATGCCGGGAATCTGAATGGCAGCAACAACTGCCAAGCTCAACTGGAGGCAGCCGGCTTTCGGGGAACTTTTTATTACGATGGAAACACGACCCAGCCCTGGATGGCGGTATTGAGCGCAGCCGGTCATGAGATCGGTTCACACTTGACCAGTCACAATCAGAACTGCACGATGCCGCCCAGCTGCTTCCCCAACTGCACACCGCAATCGTTGTGGCAGACACCCTATACTCCGGCAGATATCACGGCCTTTCGGCAGAACCAGATCGAACCGAACCTGGCGGCCATTGAGGCCGGCACAGGCCAGCCCGTCGTCTCGATGGCCTATCCTTGTGGCAGCACGGACGCTGCCCGAATGACCGCTGCCCAATCTTACTTTGTCGGCGCCCGCGGTTATTACGATCCCTGGGACAGCAACTTTCCGTGGATTTACGACATCAACCCAGCCACCCCGACCGAGTTCATGAATCTGAACGCCGACACCTACTTCAGCCCAGCGCTGGTAGACAAGGCCATCGCCCAGGGCGGATGGCACGTTGCCGCCATACATGACTATTGCGAAGGGATCAATTACCTGAGTTCACAGCGTAACAATCTATGGGTGGCGCCCGTAGGCGAAGTGCTTAAATATATCCGGGTGCGCAATGCCACTCAATTTAGCAATTACCTACGCGCCGGGCAGACCATCAGCTTCGATGCAGTGCATACTCTCGGCGATCTGCAACGACAAAAGGTGGATGGCACGCCGTTGACACCTATCATTTATGATGATCCTGTCACGCTTCGGATCCACATCCTCGACACCGATCAGGTTCTTAGTGTGGAGGTGAATGGTACCTCGGCAGCCTTCACCGTCCAGACGATTAATGGCAGCCGGTATGTCTTACTCGATACACCGGTCAATTACACGCGACACGTGGTCTTGGAGCTGAGCAGCTCTCCCACGACGGCCACACCAACTCCGACAACATCACTCACACCCACGGCGACACCCACTGGGACTTTCATTCCGCCCACCGCTACGCCCACTGCTGGCTCGGTCATCTGTCCGTGCAGTCTGTGGGACACTTCGGTCGTCCCGGCAGTGCCGGCCGTAGGCGATACCGACGCGGTTGAGGTGGGGGTGCAGTTCCGGGCCAACGTTGACGGCTACATCACAGGCTTGCGCTTCTATAAAGGCAACACCAACACGGGTACGCATGTCGGACACTTGTGGACTAGCAGCGGCACCCTGCTCGCCACGGCGACCTTCATCAATGAAACCGCCTCCGGCTGGCAGACAGTCTACTTCGCCAGTCCGGTAGCCGTAACAGCCAATACCACCTATGTGGCTTCCTATCAGGCTCCTGCTGGGCACTTTGCCGTAACCCGATCGTACTTCAACACCGCCTATAGCCATGGTCCCTTGAGTGCGCCAGCCAGCGGTGGAGTCACGCCCGGCAATGGCGTCTACGTCTACCCTAGCGGCTTCCCTAATCAAAGCTACGAAGCCAGTAATTACTGGGTCGATGTGATCTTCGATACGACCGCACCTGTGGCGACGGCGACACCGACACCCACTGCAACTCCCAGTCAAACACCCGTGCCGCCGACATCGACACCGACAAATACCTGGACGCCGGGACCAACGGCGACTCCTACAGCCACGGCGACAGCAACGGCCACGCCCACCAACACGCCTGTCCCACCTACAGCCACGGCGACGAACACGCCAACGCCGACTAACACACCCCCGGCGACGCCGGCATGCCCGTGCAGTTTGTGGGACACTTCGGTGGTCCCGGCTGTGCCTGCCGTGGGCGATGCAGATGCTGTCGAATTGGGTGTGCAGTTCCGCACCAGCGTCAATGGTTATATCACCGGGTTACGCTTTTACAAGAGCGCGACGAACACAGGTATCCACGTTGGGAATCTCTGGACAAGCACTGGGACATTGCTGGCAACGGCCATCTTCACCAATGAGTCGGCCTCAGGTTGGCAAACTGTGACCTTCGCGACTCCCGTTCCGGTCACGGCCAACACCGGTTATGTGGCTTCCTATCAAACCACAGTTGGACACTTTGCTGTAGACCGTCACTACTTTAATAACGCGGGGTATTCGAACAACCATCTGTATGCTTTCCGCACGAATGAGGTGACGGGCGGCAACGGCGTCTATCGCTATCCAAGCGGCTTCCCAAACGCCAGCTATCAGGCCAGCAATTACTGGGTCGACGTGATCTTCACGCCCTAACAACCCTGAAACTCGAAACAGGAACCTCCATATGTGCGGTATAGTTGGTGTTGCCAATCTTCACGAACCAGCTCCGGTTGCGCGTGAAACCATCGAGCAGATGCTGGCGCCGATCCGGCACCGGGGTCCCGACGAGTTCGGGATTTATACCGATGCGCGGGCCGGCCTGGGCAATGCCCGCTTGAGCATTATCGATCTCAGCGGTGGTCAACAGCCGATCGGGAATGAAGACGGAACCCTGTGGATTGTGTTTAACGGGGAGATCTTCAATTACCTCGAGCTGCGGCCGCGGCTTGAGGCGTTGGGGCATCGCTTCGCGACGCAGTGCGATACAGAAGTCGTACTACACCTGTATGAAGAATACGGTCCAGCCTGTCTACAGTATCTCAACGGGCAATTTGCAATTGCCATCTGGGATCAAGCCAAGCAGACTTTGTTCCTGGCACGCGATCGGGTCGGGATTCGCCCATTGTTTTACACCGTGGCCGCCGGGCAGCTGATTTTTGGCTCAGAAATCAAGGCACTGCTCGGGCACCCCGCCGTCAAGCTCGGCATTTCTGCCCAATCTCTGGCACAGGTATTTACTTTCTGGAGTGTGCTGCCCCCGGCCACTATTTTTGAAAATATCTTACAGCTACCACCCGGTCACTATCTGCTGGTGAAAGATGGCCGACAACAGATTCAGTCCTACTGGTCGCCGGACTTCACAAAAAGCAGCGAGGATCGCCCGGCAGACGGTTGGGCCGAAGAGTTGGAAAGCCTGCTGATCGACGCGACGCAGATCCGGCTGCGGGCTGATGTGCCGGTAGGCGCCTATCTGAGCGGCGGGTTGGATTCATCCCTGACGACGGCCTTCATTCGCCGGCATACAGACACGCCGCTGGACACTTTCTCCATTGCGTTTTCCGATCCGCAGTTTGACGAAAGCCCGTATCAACGGCGCATGGCCCAGGAGCTGGGCACTGATCATCGGGTGGTCTATTGTACGCATGAAGATATCGGGCGCGTTTTTCCCGATGTCATCCGGCATGTTGAAACGCCCTTGCTGCGCACCGCTCCCGCGCCCATGTTCCTGCTTT
>JAUQXC010000972.1 GCA_030834825.1 Thermoflexales bacterium | reverse complement strand
ATGGTAGATCGCCAGCAGTTCTTGTTCGCTCGCCGCGTTGTAATATGTCCCATCCGTCATCCGCGAGATTTGCTGCAACAAGGCCTCGTCGAGTTGCGAGCGGATGGAATAACCTTCAATTTCCAGGATCGATCCGGCTGTGCTGCCGATACCGACTGTGTGGATGCGCACACCGCGATCGAGAGCCGTCTGCGCCGCATCGATCGGATCGGGCGAGGTCGTGTTCTCCCCATCGGTGAGCAGGACGATGGCGGCTGAAGTGTAGGTACCGCGCGGCAGGGGTGTCGGCGTCGGCGCCGGCGTCAGTGTGAGATTTGTGTAATAAGATGAAGTGTCACCCGCCTGTGCTGCCGCGATCGTCTCCAGCGAGACCAGGATGCCGTTCGCCAGTGAGGTGCCGCGCTCCGGCTTCAAGCGATCGAGCGTGGCGAGGACGGCGGCCTGATCGTTTGTCGGCACCTGCACCGTGAAGCCGCTGTCGCTAAACGACACCACGCCGATCTGTACGCTGGGCGGCTGGCTCTGCACAAAAGCGCCCGCAGCTGCCTTGGCCGCATCCAGCCGCGTCGGCTTCAAATCGTCGGCGGCCATGCTGCCCGAAACATCGAACGTCAACATGACGATGCCCTCGATGCGCGGCAGGCTGACCACCGTCTGCGGTCGGGCCAACGCGATCAACAGGCTGGTCAAACCCATGAGGAAAAGCACGATCGGAACATGCCGTCGCCGGCCCAGCTCACGCCCCGCGACGAGGGCCAATCCCATACTGCCGTAACGCGCGGCCAGTTGTTGACGTCGTCGCTGCATCCGCAGATACAGGATGACGAAAAGCGGAACGGCTAACAACCAGATCAACATTGCGGGCCAAATGAATGACATTGACCAACCTTATTTTGGAATGCGGATTTCGGAATTCAGAATGCAGAATCTTGTCCTGATTCCGCGTTCCGAATTCCCCATTCTCAATTTATTTTCTCCGCTGCCGCCGTTGCGCAGCAAAGCGCACGATGGCACGCACCAGATCGTCGTCCGTCGAGAGCGACAGCGCATCGACGCCGGCCTGTTTGAATGCTTCCTGCAAAGCCGCTTCACGCCGCCGGGCGGCTTCAGCAAACCGGGCGCGGAATTTGCGATCGTGTGTGTCCACGTACAGCTGCTCGCCCGTCTCGGCATCTTCGACAAAGATCGCGCCGATGTCCGGCAGCTCAACTTCGCGGGGATCCCACAACCGAACAGCCAGGACTTCATGCCGTTGATTGATCAGACTCAACGGCCGTTCCCAGCCCGGCGCGCTGATGAAGTCCGAAATGATGAAGACCAACGAGCGGGTCTTGATCGCGTGCAGCGCACCGGTGAGCAGCGGCGTGAGATTGGTGAACGGCGCGCGCGCCAAACGCGGCTGCTTGAGCAGATCGTTGACGAGGCGCAGCACCTGCAGGCGGCCACCCCGCGCCGGAATCGCGCGCGCGATGCGGGGCGTCAGGCCGTCGTAAAACAGCGCGCCGATGCGATTGCCGTGGCGCGTCAACAAGCGCGCCAGCGTGGTCACGAAATCGATCAGCATCGTGCGCTTCAGGTTCTGAGTCAACGTGGTGCCGAAATCGACGGAGGGACTGAGGTCAAGCAAAAACCACGCGGTCACTTCACGATCTTCGACATACTGGCGGACGTAAGGGGTGTTCATTCGCGCGGTGACGTTCCAATCGATATAGCGAATATCATCTTCAGGTTGATATTCGCGCAGATCGGCAAAGTCCACGCCGTAGCCATAGAACAGGCTGCGATAATCGCCTTGCAGCAAACCATCCAGACGGCGGATCACCTGCCAGTCAAGGCGCTGCAAGATCCGGTCGGGTGTAGATCGATCAAGCGTTGACACGGATGTGCTCATGTAAAGGCACCACTGGGATGGGAACACGATCGAGAATCTTTTGCAGCAGCGTGTCGCTCGTTACGTTGTCCGAGAGCGCTTCATACGTCAACACCACGCGATGCCGCATCACGTCCAGCGCCATATCCAGCACGTCCTGCGGCAGCGCATAAGCACGCCCCCGCACGAAGGCCAGTGCCCGTGCCGTGAGGATGAGATTGATCGAAGCGCGTGGACTCGCGCCGAACAGGATATAGGGTCCAATCTCCTTGAGACCAAAATCCTTTGGCTGGCGCGTGGCAGTCACCATGCGCACGGCGTATTCGATCAACGCCGGATCCACGTACACCCGATCGGCTTGCTGCTGCAACCCCACGAGCTGATCGGTAGTCAGCACTTTTTGCACGCCTTCCAGCAAGCCCGTCATGCGCTCGACGATGACGAATTCTTCAGTCGTCGTCGGATAACCCACCAGCACCTTAAGCATGAAGCGATCGACCTGCGCTTCGGGCAGGGCATACGTGCCTTCGGTTTCGATGGGATTCTGCGTAGCGAGCACCAGAAAAGGATGAGGCACTTTATGCGTCTCGCGCCCGATGGTGACCTGCCGTTCCTGCATCACTTCCAACAGCGCGCTTTGCACCTTAGCGGGTGCGCGATTGATCTCGTCGGCCAGCAACAGGTTCGTGAAGACCGGGCCGAGTGAAGTGTTGAACTCGCCCGTCTTTTGATTGTAGATGCGCGTGCCGATCAGATCGGCGGGGACGAGATCGGGCGTGAACTGGATGCGCTTGAACTCGCCGCCGATCGATTCCGCCAGCGTCTTGATCGCCATGGTCTTGGCGAGCCCCGGCACACCTTCGACCAGAATGTGCCCGCGCGCCAATAGCGCCACAACCATCCGCTCTAGCAGATGATCCTGCCCCACGATGATCTTCTTCACTTCATACAACACCCGCTCCATCGGCTGTCTTTTCTCAGCACTCATGGTTTGATCCATTCTTTGTCTCCTTGATTAAGTCATTCCCGCGTGCTGTAAGCGGGAATCCAGCCGCCGACCAGCCTAACTCACCCATCATCAGACTGGATGCCCGATTGAAGCACTCGGGCATGACGCCGAGCCGTGTCGAATGCGCATGATTTTCGGCAACGCATTTAGTACGGCAATGATCCCCCGCCGCCACCCAATGCGATATTGATCGGTACCGCGAAACCGATGCCGACGAAGAAGTCCTCCTCGGCGGGATTTACGATGCCGGTGACGATACCGATCACGACGCCATCGCGATTTAATAGCGGTCCGCCGGAATTGCCGGGATTCACCGCCGCGTCAATTTGAATGAGTCCCTCCAGTTCCACCGTGCTGCTGACCGGCTGGAAAGATCGATCGAACCCGGAAATGACTCCGGCGCTCATCGAGCTGTACAGGCCAAAGGGATTGCCCACGGCAAAGGCTTCATCACCGACGCGCATCGCTCCCGGATTCCCCAAAATAGCCGGCACCAGCAGCTCGGGCAGTCGATCGGTCTGCACGACGGCGATGTCATTCTCTGGTTGCTCGACGATGATCTGCGCATCTGACTCAGTGCCGTCAGCGTAGGTCACTTGAATGCTGTTGGCGCCCGTGACAACGTGCAGACTTGTGAGGATAGCGCCGTTATCGTTGACGACCACACCGCTCCCCAGGCCATGCTTCGTCTTGCCGTTCTTGCCCGGCGACTCCGTCTGGATGAGAACCAAGGAGGGACGTATCACTTGATAGACGCGCGCCGCATAGGCAGGCGGAGGTGTGGCCGACGCCATGGCTTGCGCCACGGTATCATTCACCTCGCGCACCGTCAACGGCTGAGGCGCAGGCACGAGAGTGTTATACAGCAGCAACGCCACGAGCGCGGCCAATACGCCAGACACAAACGGCGCCGCGCGCCGCACCCGCGCGCGGAAACGCTGCCCGCGAAGCCGCCAGGGACCCGGTGGTGAAGCGGATGGTTCGTTCATATTCATTTCCACAGCGCGAGAACAGACTTTGATCAATCACCCTGCTGTGGCTAATCAGCAGGTCGGTGAACAACGTTGAGATCATTTTCCACTACAAAGATGAGATAACTCTAAGAAATTGTACCCGATTGCCCTCCGCTCAAGCGACGCACGAATGTGCGCTGAAGAACAATCCGCAAGTGAGACCTGCCCGGTGACACATACCACCGTTTGACGATTGAAGCTTCCATTGGAACTGCTAGCCAACCAGCGCAAGGGGGTCAATCAAAACGGAAATTGCGCCAAGTGCACCCATCATTTGTTAGGCCGCGCAGGTCGTGAGATAATCTTCTTCAATTCGAAGAAACACAACTACAGGACGACAACATGACCTACGCGATGGCGCAGTATCTCAATGTACGGCAAGCTTTCCATCCCTCTTTCTCCTCCGATGGCCGGCGCCTGGTCTTTCTCACCAACATCACCGGCGATCCGCAATTGTGGCAGATTGCGTTAAGCGATCGAGGTGTGATCCCCTGGCCCGATCAAATCACCTTCGAGGCCGATCGCGTCATGGGCGTGTGGTGCTCGCCCGCGCCCGCGGACGACCACTTGATCTTCGCTCGCGACATGGGCGGCAATGAGAACGCGCAGTTGTTCCTCTTGTCCGCCCAGGGTGTGGTCACCTCCTTGACGGCCGGTTACGAAAAAGCGCTGCACACCTTTGGCGAATGGTCGCGCACTGGTCAGCGTTTTCTCTTCTCGGCCAATCGCCGCGATCCGGCTTTATTCGATCTCTATCTGCAAACACTTGCGGGTGAAGCGAAACTGATCTGGCAGAACGATGTGCCGGGTTTCCTGTTCCAGATGGCCTTCTCGCCCGACGAGCAGCGCGTCGCCGTGGCGCGCATGTCCGGCTCATTCGATCAACAGGTCTTCGAGATCGATCTCGCCACCGGCGCGGTCCGGCAAATCAGTCCCCGCACCGAACAAGCGCGTTACGAAGCCATTGCCTACACGCCCGACGGCCAAGTGCTGCTGGTCAACACCGATTTTGGCTCGGACTTTATGCACCTGGCGCAGATCGATTTGAATACAGTGCAGATCGAAAGCGTGGTTGCACAGGAGCACGATCTGGAGCGGATGACGCTCTCACCCGATGGCCGCTGCATCGCGTATGTGGCTAACGTGGACGGCGCCACCACGCTGCAGCTGCGCGATCGGATCAGCGGCGCGACGCGCACAGCTCCCGCGATCGGCGCTGCGCCGGGCGTCATCGCCTTCTGGGATTTCAGGCTGTGCTTCTCGCCCGACTCGCAACAATTGGCCTTTTCTTTCACCAGCGCCACGCAGACCGCAGACGTGTACGTGTGGGACTTGCAGGCCGATCGGGTGCAGGCTGTCACCCGCTGCGCGCACGGCGGCATCCCGGTCGATCAGTTCATCGCCCCGCAGCTCGTCCACTACCCCACATTCGATGGGCGATCGATCCCGGCGTGGTTTTACCAGCCTGTCACAACCCACGATCAGCGCTGGCCGGTGATCGTCCTGGTGCATGGCGGACCGGAGTCGCAGTTCCAGCCGTTCTTCCATTTCTTCATTCAATACTTCGTGCACCACGGTTACGCCGTCTTTGCGCCGAATGTGCGCGGCTCCACCGGTTATGGCAAAGCCTACAGCCATCTGGACGATATCGAGCAGCGCATGGATTCCGTGGCCGATCTGGCGCACGCGACACAATGGCTCAAGCAGCAACCGAACATCGACGGCGAGCGCCTGGTGGTGTATGGCGGCAGCTATGGCGGCTTCATGGTGCTAGCGGCGCTGACCACTTATCCCGATCTGTGGGCGGCGGGTGTGGATGTGGTGGGCATCAGCAACTTTGTCACCTTCCTCGAAAATACCAGCGCCTATCGCCGGGGCACGCGCGAAGCAGAGTATGGCTACCTGTCACGTGATCGCGAATTTCTGGAGAGCATCTCGCCCAGCCGCCATCTCGATCGACTGCGCGCACCGCTGCTGGTCATTCACGGCGCCAACGATCCGCGTGTGCCGTTGAGCGAAGCGCAGCAGATCGTCGCGGCCCTGGAAGCGCGCGGCGTGCCCACGCAGCTGCTCGTGTTCGACGACGAAGGGCACGGCATTATCAAGCTGAAGAACAAGCTGGTGATGTATCCAATCGTGGTGGAGTTTTTGGATCGGTATTTGAAAAGGTAAATTCTCCGCGATCTTCAGCCACACGACGCCCGAGGTCGCGCTGCACCTTTCAAGCTGCGGCAGTCATGGCCTGGACGCAAAGCGATGGTCAAACGATTTACACTGATGCTATAATCACCGCAGCTTACTTTTACCAGAGGTGCCACATGCCCATTCGTGCCTTACGCGCGGAAGAACTCGCCGAAGTGGAGAAGGTGTTCAGCACCGGTCTGGATGTGATGCGCGTCCGCATCAACGAAGGCAGTTCGTTCCCCAACCTCATCGGCCGCATCGGTGCGAAGCTGCGCGGCACACCGCCGCCGGAACACAACGCGATTACGCTGGGCAATACGTGCTACTTTCCCATCGCCTTGACCACCCCTGAGCCTGCTCATCCGCTCTGGCTGCGCGATATGGGCTGGCTGATGCACGAGCTAACCCACACCTGGCAGTATCAGCATGACGGTATTCGCTACCTGTTCGAAGCCATCTTCAAATCGCCCACGTATCAGTACGCACCCGCCGGACAATCTCAAGCCGACGCACTGAAGGACTTCTGCCAGGCCGGCAAAGTCTTCCGCGACTTCAACCGCGAGCAGCAGGGCGACATCGTGCGTGATTATTACTTCTTCCTCAGACAGGACCGCGACGTATCGGCCTGGGACGCCTACCTCAAAGAACTGCATGAACTGCCCGCGCGCAAAGCGCGGCAACGCGCTGCGATCCGCTAAACAGACCTCCCGCGGGCGCAACGCCTCCGGGAGTTTTTCATACAGGTCTTTATTTCCGATCGGCGCTATGTTATAATCGAATCGCATCGAACATCCGTACTACAAACTCTGGAAACCGGGTTTCTCATACTGCTTTACATTGCCCGGCCCGTGATCGCACACCTCAGGTCCAAGCACTTTCGGGCCAGGAGCGACCCGGTTTCTTCAACCAGCTATCTTGTTCGATCTTAAAGGGTCTGTTCGCAGAATGGCCAAGACGCAAGAGAAGAATTCGAAATCCAAAAAGAATAATGGCCGATCGAGCCGCAAGGGCAAAGAGACCACACGCACGCGGGGCAAAAATAAAGCCACCAAGTCACAGCCACGTATTCAGCTCACGCTCGATCAGAAGATCGACATCCTGGGAATCGTGCTCATCGCCATCGGTGGTTTGACGATCCTCAGCATGATCTCCGTCCAGCAAGGCGAAGTGCCCCGGCAGTGGATCGGTTTTCTGCGCGACACCTTCGGGCTTGGCTTTTTCGTCATACCGATCGTGCTGCTGCTGCTGGGTCTGTGGCTGGTGCTGCGCAAATTTGAAAAAACACCGCGCCTGACCCGCGAGCAGATCGCCGGGTTGATCGTGCTTTTCGTGATCGCGCTGATCTCGATGGGTCTGATCGATCGGGCCGCCGCCGGCTCGATCGGGACGGGCTTGCTCGGTGCGTTGACCAGCGCGTTAGGACAGACGGGCACGGTGGTGTTACTGGCCGTCGGCTGGCTGATCGCGATCGTGCTGTTGTTTGACGTGACGCCCAGTGAGATCGTCACTCGAATCGTGCGCGGGCTGCGCCACATCAAACCCGCGCTCTCCCGCCCGCCCGCCGCCGGCACGGACTGGTCACATCCCGCGACGCCAGAGATTCACCCCGGGCAGCCGGTCGATATCGTCATCAACACCGGTCGATCGAACGGCAACGGCGGCCGGGGCAAAGCCGCCCGATCGAATGGAGCCGGCCCGGCGGTGACTCCTGCGTCTCCGCAACCTGAACCCACGGCCCCACCCAACTCCCGCTATGCCGTCACACCGCGCGTGCGCCCGGATACACCGCCCTCTGGCATGTTGGGCGATCAAACGATGGCCAAGCCGCTGGCACACACACCCACCGCGCCAACTGGCACGCCGCAAACTGCTGCGCCGGAAACGTCCCCCACCGGCCCGCTGTTCCCGCACATCATCGGCTTACAACAACCCTGGGAATGCCCGCAAGTGGCAGACATTTTTGAAAGCGGCGAAGACGGTGCGTTGAGTGAAGATGATCTGCGCGAGAATGCCCACATCATCGAAGACACGCTGCAAGCCTTTGGAGTGGAGGGCAAAGTCATCGAGGTCAATCGCGGGCCGGCCATCACGCAGTTCGGCGTGGAGCCGGGCTTTGTGCAACGTGGCGGCAAAATGACCAAGGTAAAAGTCAGCAAGATCACGGCGCTGGCCGATGATCTGGCGCTGGCCCTGGCGGCCAAGACCATCCGCATTGAAGCGCCGGTGCCAGGCAAGAACATCGTCGGCATCGAAGTGCCCAACCATGAAATTGCCACAGTGGCGCTGCGCGACGTGATCGAAAGCGAACCGTTCCAGAAAGTAAAGCACAAAGGCGCGCTGCCCATCGCGCTGGGACAGGATGTGTCCGGGCAGGCCATCGCCACCGATCTCGCCACGATGCCACACTTGTTGATCGCGGGCACGACGGGGTCGGGCAAGAGCGTGTGCGTCAATGCCATCATCGCCTGCTTGATGTCGCACTTCACCCCCAACGAACTGCGCTTGTTAATGGTCGATCCCAAGCGTGTGGAATTGACCACCTACAATGGCGTGCCGCATTTGCTCGCGCCGGTGGTGGTGGATCTGGAAAAGGTCACGGGGGTGTTGAACTGGGTCACGCGGGAAATGGACGAGCGCTATCGCAAGTTTTCCAAGAGCGGCTCGCGCAACATCGACGACTACAACACGAAGATCGAAGAGAACAACGCTAAAGCGGGCGCAGCCCCGGAACCGATTCTGCCCTACATCGTGGTGATCATCGACGAGTTGGCTGACTTGATGATGCTGGCGCCCGACGAAACGGAAAAGACGATCTGCCGTCTGGCGCAAATGGCGCGCGCCACCGGCATTCACCTGATCATCGCCACGCAGCGCCCCAGCGTGGACGTGGTCACCGGCCTCATCAAAGCGAACTTCCCGGCGCGCATTGCCTTCTCGGTCGCCTCATCCATCGACTCGCGCGTCATTCTGGACACGACCGGCGCAGAACGTCTGCTGGGACGCGGCGACATGCTCTACGTCGCGCCGGAAGTCGGATCGCCGCAGCGCTTGCAGGGCTGCTTTGTGAGCGACAAAGAGATTCACAAATTGGTGCGCTACTGGAAGAGCCTGAACGGCACAGAGAATGCCTCACAACTGTCCGGTCTCACCAGCGGGACGGCGGCGAAGCCGCCGACGCAGACGTCGTTCTTCCCGGACATTCAATCCGAGATCGAGCAAGCCAACGCCGCCGGTGAAGATGACTTACTTCAGCGCGCCATCGACGTGGTGCAGATGCAGAAGAAAGCCAGCATCTCGCTGCTGCAGCGCCAGCTACGCATTGGTTACACGCGCGCCGCCCGCCTGATCGATCAAATGGAAGAGAAAGGCATCGTCGGTCCGGTTAAAGAAGACAGCCGGTGGCGTGAAGTATTGGTTCTGGGCGATGATCGCTATTATAGTGAAGAGACGTAAAAAGCCTCCGGGAGGTTACAAACCTCCCGGAGGTTTTAATGACCTCTAGCATTTGCCACGTCTTCTAAACTCATCTATAATAAACCACGCCTTAGCCCCATGGTTGAATCAAAGTCTGCCTCGAATGTCGGCACTGGACATTTACCCTAAACATCATCACTCTCTGATAGAAAGGGGGTGTTAATCTCCACGACACCAAACGCTCTGGCCCTAGCCTCAATCTAGAATGATCTAACCCGATTTCAAAATCTCAAAAGAGGAGAAGCTTAACATGCGCAAGTTGTTTTCGCTCACGATGGTATTGATGGTCGTAGCCGGCCTCGTGTTGTCGGCCTGCCAGGCCCCGGTCGCCGCGCCGACCACGCCAGCCCCGGTGCAGCCCGCCGCGACTGATGTTCCGGCGCAGCCGGTTGAAAAGGCGTTCCGCGTCGGTCTGGTGACGGATGTGGGCAAGGTGGATGACAAGTCGTTCAACCAATCGGCGTGGGAAGGCGTGCAGATGGCCGAGAAGGACTTGGGCGCGGAAATCAAGTACATCGAGACGACCGACCCCAAGGACTACGAGAAGAAC
>JAUQXC010000971.1 GCA_030834825.1 Thermoflexales bacterium | reverse complement strand
AGCCTCTCGAACCTCAGAGGCAAGGTTGTCGTGTTGAACTTCTGGGCGTCGTGGTGCATTCCCTGCGCCGAAGAGGCGGAAGATTTGCAAACTACCTATGAGAAGTACAAGGACAAAGACGTGGTTTTCCTCGGCGTCGATTGGACAGACATCGAGGCGGACGCCTTGAACTATCTCAAGCGCTTTAAGATCACTTACGCCAATGGTCCCGATCTGCAGTCCAGGATCGAGTCGCTGTATTTCCTTACCGGTGTACCGGAGACTTACGTGATCGATCGCGACGGCAACATTCAGTTCTTCAAGATCAGCCCGGTGACCGTGGCAGAATTATCAGGTGTGATCGAGCGGCTGTTGCAGTCAGAATGATCGGAACCGGGTTTCTCCGTTTAGACGCTTAGTTCCATGCCCGATGGAGAAACCTGGTTTCTCAAACAATCAAGCGAGTTCACTTTGGAAATCTTTGCTATTCTGATCGGTCTGGTGATCCTGGCCGCGGTTGCCTTCTATGTGAGTCGGCCGCTGCTGGAGTCCCGGCGCATGCCCCAATCCCAAGGCGTCGATACGCTCTCGCTGGAAACGCAGCGTGAGTCGTTGTATACGCAGATCAAGGAACTGGATCTGGATCATGCCACGGGCAAGGTCAATGAAGAAGACTACACACGGATTCGCGCCGAGTTGGTGGCGCAGGCCGCCGGGGTGCTGCGGCAGATCGATGGCATCGCGCCGCTGGCCACGATCGAACCTGCGCAGGCGGCAACTCGATCCAGCGACGACGATGTGGAAGCGCTGATCGCGGCCCGCCGCAAGACCCGATCGAGCTCTGCGCCGAAATCGTCCGAGGATGATCTCGAAGCAGCCATTGCCGCGCGGCGCAAGACCGTTGCGCCCGCCGTGAAACCGGCGGCGCTGACATGCCCCCAGTGCGGCAAGCCCAGCCAGGCGGATGATGCCTTCTGTGCCAAGTGCGGCACCCCGTTACAAGCTCAGGTCGCACGATGATCCCGGCCAAGCCTTTCGTGCGGAGATCTCCCGTGCGTCTCGTCGCTCGTTTTGCCTGGGCGTTGCTGCTGTTGTGGGCGGGGTGGTTATTAGCGGGCTGCTCACTGGCCGCTCCCGCGCCGGTTGGAACAAGTCGTCCAGCAGAGCAGTCGCAACCTGCCCCAGCGTTTCAACTTCCTACCCGTCGGCCCAGCGCCGTGGCGGGTGCCAGTCTCTATCAAGAGAAGTGCATCCGCTGTCACGGCGATCGCGGTCGCGGTGATGGCGCCGTGGCTGCGGAAATTCAGGCGCAGTTCGGCCGCCCCGTCTCTGATCTCACCTCTGATGTTGTGGCGCGCGCCCGCACGTCTGAAGAGTGGTACAACATCGTGACCGACGGGCGGCTGCAAAATGGGATGCCGGGCTTTGCCGGTTCGCTGGAGGTCGAGCAGCGTTGGGATGTGATTGTGTACGCGTGGTCGCTGGCCGTCTCGCCGCAGCAAGTCGAGCGTGGCCAGCAGGTGTATGCCGAGCAATGTGTGCAGTGCCACGGCGATGCAGGTCAGGGCGACGGCCAGGATGCTCAGAACCCGCTGCTCGATCTCACTGATTTTGCTTCGATCGCGCAAGCTGCGCCGGGCCGTTGGGATCAAGCCCTGGCGTCGGGTCACGTGCCATCCTTTGCAGGGACGTTGAGCGAAGCCGAGCGGCGTGCCGTGGTCGATTACATTCGCACATTCGCGTATGATTATCCAGCCGACGCACCAGCGCCCGCGGCAACCCCTTCAACTTCGACCGGTGAAATTCCTCCGGTTCAGGCCCCACCGGCCGCGCCGAATCAAGTGTCCGGTTACATCGTGACCGGGACGCCCGGCCAGAGCCTGCCGTCCGACTTGAGGGTGTTGTTTGAATATCAGCGCAGTGATGGTGCGCTCATCAGCCAGACTGTGCCGCTGGATGCGCAGGGGCGCTTCGTCGTGACGGGGACCCAGCTATCGCACGGTGACGTGATGCGTGCGAGCACTGAGTACGATGCAATTACGTACTTCAGTGAGGTGACGCCGGTGGGGGTGCAGACGACCTTGCCCATCACGATCTACGAGCGTACGACGGACGCCTCCACGGTGCGGGCGAATGTGCTGCATGTGATCGTGCAACCTATCGATGAGGGCCTGAGCGTTAGCGAAGTCTACGTGTTGTCCAACAGCGCAGATCGTGTCATCGCCAATCCGGGCCAGCCTATTCTACATTTTGGCTTGCCGGCAGGTGCGACGCAGTTTACGGCCGATCCGAGTATGCCTGCGGATGTGCTGGTTCCGGCGGGCGATGGCTTGGACTTCTTCGGGAGCCTGTCGGCTGCGCCACAAGGCACGCAGTCGATTGCTTTCGGCTATGTGCTGCCACGCGGTTCCACGCTGCTCGATCGGGCGTTGGCCTTCCCCATCGATTCAGTGAATTTGCTCGTACAAGGCGATCCTCAAGCGATCCATGTTTCCAGCGATCGTTTTCAGGCGCAAGGGACGCGCAGTTTTGAAGGGCAGATCTATCAGCTCTTCCAAGCCGGCGATTTGACGCCGGGGCAGACGGTGGCGTTGAAGATCGAACCAACGAGTGCTCCTCTCGATTGGCGCATCATTCTTGGCATCGGGTTGGTCGTCGTCGGCGTGGTGGGACTGATCGTCTGGCAGCGCGGCCAGGCGAAGCAGCCCGCTGTGGCACACGGCCCGGCGATTCAGAAGGACGCCTTGATCGATCGCATCGCCGCGTTGGACGACGAGTTCGCGGCAGGCCAGATTGATGAAATCAACTACAAGGCCAAACGCGCGAAGTTGAAGGATAAGCTGATCAAATTAATGGAAGAAGAGTGAGGCGTGAATTGCCAACGATGCCTAGGCGGGTTTCACTCGTCACTCATCAGCTCAGCCTGTTTTGCGGTCGGCGGCGTTGATTACTACTGCTCAGCTCACTAAACAATTCGGTCCCTTCATGGCCCTGCGCGGCATCGATCTGGATATCCGGCCCGGCGAGTTTGTCACCATCGTCGGGCCGAACGGCGCCGGGAAGACGACGCTGCTGCGGATTCTGGCCACCTTGAGCCGCCCCACGCACGGCCACGTCTCGATTGCGGGGCACGTACTGCCCAAGGGTGCCGACCAGGCCCGGCGGCAGATTGGTTTGCTCTCGCATCAACCACTGCTCTACGGTGATCTGACCGCCGAAGAAAATCTGCGCTTCTTTGGCCAGATGTATGACGTGCCCGCAGTGGAAGCGCGCCTGCTGGAGTTGCTCGACAAGGTCGATCTGCTCGAGCGCCGGCGCGATCGCGCGCGCACGTTTTCACGCGGCATGCAGCAGCGCTTGGCCATCGCCCGCGCGCTATTGCACGATCCGGCGGTGGTGCTGCTGGATGAGCCGTTCACGGGACTCGATCCGCATGCCTCCGATCGCCTGGAAGAGATGCTGCACCTGCTGCGCGATGGAAAGCGCACGGTGGTGATGACGATTCACGATCTGGAGCGCGGCTGGGCGATGTGCGATCGAGCGCTCGTGCTGGCGCGCGGCAAGATCGTGTACGAGGCGCGCACGGCAGAAGTGGACGCGGCGACCTTCCGCCATGAATTCAAGCGGGTGACGCAATGACCTTTTTTCGCAAGGCCTGGATCATTGCCCGCAAAGATCTTCTGACCGAACTGCGCAGTCGCGAGATGCTCAGCACCATGGGTGCTTTCGCCGCGCTGATCATTTTGCTGTTTGCGTTTGCCTTCGATCTGCGAACGGGCAGCACCGGTTCGACGGCGCGCGCCAACACGGTGACGCCGGGCGCATTGTGGGCGGTGATTGCCTTTGCGGGCATGCTGGGCCTGGGCCGCTCGTTGACGTCCGAGATCGATCGGGGCAGCTTCGACGCGCTGCTCTTGACGCCGGTCGATCGGAGCGCGATCTTTCTGGGCAAGGCGATCGGGATCATCATCTTCATGTTTGTGATCGAAGCCGTGATCCTGCCGCTGTTCGTGATCTTTTTCAATCAGCCGTTTGTGCAGCCGGCCATCATCTTGATCGTCGTACTGGGGACGATCGGTTACGGTGGGATTGGCACGCTGCTCTCGACGATGGCGGCCAATACGCGGCTGCGCGAAGTGCTGCTGCCGGTGCTGTTGCTGCCGATCGCGATCCCGGCTTTGTTGGCGGCGGTGAAGTGCACTTCAGGCGCGCTGGATGGTCGCGACTTCAGCGAGTGGGCTAACTGGTTCGGGCTGTTGGTGGCGTTCGATCTGGTCATGTTGGGCGCGGCCTTTTTAGTCTATGATTTCGTGGTGGAAGATTGAGCGCACGAGGACAGACACAGATGAACGTGGATTTTGAAACGCTGTTGTTAAGAGGGGTGGCGCCCCGCCTGGCCGGAGCCGGCTATGTTTATGATCCACGGCTGCGCCTTGACGATGAGCTCTATGGGTTCCGCAAGGAATTGGGCGCTGAGGTGCAGGCCATCATTCAGTTTCGGTATCGCACTGAAAGCGCGCAAAACGACTTTACCATTAATTTGTTCACGACTCGATCCGGCGAGATTCAACCGCGCTTGTATGGCGGTTATCCCGGGGCGCGCGGCGCACGCCTGAGCTATGTGCTGTGGTTCGTGCACGGACTGCGCGATTACGCCGTGCCCGACTATTGGTGGGTGGTGTTGGATGCCGCTTACTTGCCGGCGGCACTGGAAGAGGCCCTGGGCTACATCGAGCGGTACGGCATTCCCTGGCTCGAAGAAGCGCAGGCCAGCAAGCCGTGGGAAATGCCGCTGCAGCGTGCCGGCGAATTTGCCGAGGCTGTGCAAGCCGTGATGAAAACCAAGCTGGAGCGTCTCGGTTATCGACTGGAGCGACAATCCCTGTCCGGCGATCTGCCGTATTGTTATTTCAGCAAGGCTCTGCCTGACGGCACCTATGGGCTGATTGAGCTGCAGGCGATCTATAGCCTGGATCCGAGTGAGTTCAACTTTGACGTGCGTCTGCAACGTAAAGGTGACCCGGATCCCTTGACCTTCAGCGGGGATTATCGACACTGGCGCAGCATCTCGCTGGCCCAGCTGGTGTGGCAGGCGCGGGGGACGCCACCCTTCGAAGCTTTGTCGGTCACCGAGGTCATGACCTTGTTCTGGCACTATCGCGATCGGGCGGAGTTGGATGTGCAGCTCAGCGATGCGTTGGAACAGATCGAGCGTCTTGGTTGCACGTGGATCGAGCAGGCAGTCGGTCAAAGGTGATACAATATTTCAGGGAGGAGGGATGATGACTCAATCTCGTGGCCGGATGGATGTACTGGTGCTGGTGCTGGCGGCGCTCATGATCTTCGTCGGCATCTTCTTGGCTTTAGGGATGGCGCCCACCGCCGATCGACTTTCGGGTGGTGACGTGCAGCGCATCTTCTATTTTCATGTGGGCATTGCCTGGATTGCGGGGCTGGCGATGTTCGTCACGTTCGTCGCCAGTATTCTGTA
>JAUQXC010000970.1 GCA_030834825.1 Thermoflexales bacterium | reverse complement strand
ATCCAGACCCAGTTCGCGATGCGTTTCAGATGGGGTTCCGGATGCACGGCCCGCAACTTCGTAAAGACGCGCGTGTATAATTCATCACTAATGCTCATGAGATTGGCCTTTCAAGTCGGTGTGGTGACCAACTCTGATTGTGCCAGTTTCATGAGCAGATTACAAAGTGTTAGCTACTCAGGGCAACTGCTATAATATTGTCCATGCACACCCGATGGGAGCACAGGGCCGTTAGTGTTGGTGATAAAGTCTGGCGGCTCTGCGTGCAGGGCTCACAGACGAGCGTGCTTGGCGTCACCTCGCGTGGCCTGTTTCTCCTGGCCTTACCACAGCACATCGTCTTCGTGTCGTTTGAGCGCTACCGCAGCCCGTTGACGATCAACCTCGATCAAGCGTTCGAGCGACTCGGCATAGTGGAAGTTGGCGCAACGGCGCAGTTTTCAGACAGCCGATTGATCTTCCCTTCAATTGAGGACGCGATTTCTCTCTCAGCAGTTGCAGTGTGGCATTGCCCGCCGCCCAGCCTACCGGCACAGCCGCGCGCGGAACAGACGCAGTTATTGCAAATGATCGCTAAGGATGTGCTGGCACAGGCCGGTAGCAATGGCTTAGTTGCCTTGTTGCCGAGGCTGATGGATTGGCCTGATGCTTCATCGCTCACGACTGAGCACTTTGCGCTGCTCGATCAGTTGCTCGCAGTGCGCCGCGCGGTGCAGGTGGGTGACCATCCGGCGATGATCGCCGGCCTGACCAGCCTGCTGGGGCAGGGGCGTGGCTTGACGCCGTCGGGGGATGATGTGGTCATCGGGCTATTGCTGCTGCTCAATCGTTGGCCTGCCGATCGGGATTGGATGGCGGTGAATCGCGCTGTGATCGAAGCCGCTTATCAGGTCACGACGACTCTCAGCGCCAACCTCATCGAATGCGCCGCGGCCGGGCAGGGGGATGAGCGCCTGATCACTGTGGCTGACGGCATAGCGGCTGGTTCAACCTCGATCGAAGAGTGTGTGGACTGCGTTTTGAAGTGGGGCAGCTCGTCGGGCAGCGATGCACTGATTGGGATGGCGCTTGCCGTTCAGGCTGCAAGATAGCAACTTGCCTGACGAAGCTGCCTCATTCATAGCGCTTCGCCGGTTCAAAGCGGCTGCGCGCCCGAGTGAGGATCTTCTCATAGGCTGCCAGATTACGATCTTGTAGATGATCGAAGATCATCGGCGTCTGCGCGCCGTAGGTGAGCTTCTTGATCGGATCAGGATCGAGTTCGACGGCGATGATCTCTTCCGTGCCGCGCGCCAGGGCTTGTGTCTGCGCGATAGGCGATACGATCATCGAATGGCCGAAGTAGTAGTTGTTCTTTGCGTCTGGCCCAATGGCGTTGCAGGCCAGCAGGTAGACGTGATTGTCATACGCCCGCGCCTTATTCGTCATCTCCCAAATTTCAAACGAGCGCAGCAAAGCGCTGGGCCGGCAGATGAGCTCGGCGCCCATGATCGCTTCGCAGCGCGCCAGCTCGGGGAAGTCGCCGTCATAGCAGATCATCAACCCGATGCTGCCCAACTCTGTCTCGACGACCACGGGCTTATTCCCCGGCGTGCTCCAGCCGCCCGCGCTTTTTCTTTCTGTCGGAAACAAGTGCGTCTTGCGATACACACCGATCACTTCGCCACGCGGATCGATCAACGCCGCCGAGTTGTACACCACGCCGCGCTGCTTGCCGCGTTCGTAAGTGGGAAAGACCACGTATACGCCCAACCCCTTCGCTGCTTCGGCGATTGGCGCGCTCAATGAACCGGGCAGCGTGTCCATCACATCCCACAACTCCGCCGGCGAAATTCCCGGCGCAAAACCGGTCGTGATCGTTTCGGGCAAGACGATCAGGCGGGCGCTGGTTTCTTTCGCGGTGCGTTCGATCCAGTGCACGCACTTCTGCACGTTCTCACGCGGCTGCATCGGCGTAATCGCAAACTGGGCACAGGCGGCGGTGAATTTGATCATGATTCACTCCTGAGGATTCACCACGGAGAACACGGAGGGCACAGAGAAAACATAACCTTGCTGTGTTATCTGTGTCCTCCGTGGTTTAGATTACTCGTCGTACAATTCCGTCGCGCAGTTTCTCGACATTGAAATTCATCAACAGCCCGACCCGGCATCCAGTCAGGCGCAAATAAGTCATGAGCTGCGCTTCATGTATGGGCGCTAACGCTTCGACCGCTTTCAATTCGACAATGACCTTGCCGTCGACAAGAAAATCCAGCCGGTAACCACAATCCAGCTGTACGTCCTTGTACCGTACTGGCAAGGGGCTTCTCTTTCTCGAAAGGTACGTCGCGCAACGTCAATTCATAGGCTAAACAGGCGGCATAAGTCGATTCAAGCAAGCCCGGCCCCCGCGTCCGATGTACCTCTAATGCCGCGCCAATGATTTTGTCGGTCAGGTCTTTTTCGTGTAGCATTGGCTTGCCCCAAAATCACCACGGAGAACACAGAGACCACGGAGAGAATTAACGAAACTCCGTGCCCTCCGTGGTTCATCTCTACCCTAAGTTCGCCAGCGTCAGTTTATTCAAGCGCTCGACGTGCACGGGATCATACGCATCGCCGAACTTGGTCTTGGGCATGGCAGCCTTCTTCGCCATCAACTCCGCGTAGCGATCATCATCGACCATCGCCACAGCGCGGCCAATACATGACTCGCCATCGACGAAGCGCCACGGGAAGAAGCCCACGGTCACGCGCTGATTGCACACCAGATCGATGTCGCCGCCGAAGCATTCGGCATGGATGATACCATGCGGGAACATCTCGATGTGCATTAGCTGGTACTTGGTATCATCGAAGAACTCAGCCAGCGAGGCGCCGTATTTCTTCTGGAAGTGCTTCTCGGCCTGCCGAGCTTGGCGCGGCATCCAATCGCGGATGATGGTGTTCATGGGATGGTCGGCGCTGCCGCAGTCCACCGCGATCCAGCGTAGTTTCTTCGCTTTCGCCCATTCGGCGAACTCGCGATCAGGGCCCGGGTGTTTGACCATGTAGCGCACCTCGTCGGCGGTGGGTTGATCCCAGCCGAAGTGATGATAGCCGGTGTGAATGATCAGGATGTCGCCCTCTTTCACCTCGACGCGCTCTTCCACCATCTGGCTGGTGTACACGTCGTAGTCGCCGCACACGTCGCTTAAGTCAACGATGGCGGCCTCATGGACGAGATAATCCATTTCGAGTGAGGCGATGTCCTTGCCCGCTGTGTGAAAGTGAATCTCACCGTCGAGGTGTGTGCCCAGGTGATTGGAATGCGTGATCACTTGGCCGTTCGCGCCGTTGGGAGCCAGGCGTTTGAAGTACTTCACTTGCAGCGGCTCATACGTGGGCCAGGCGGGTGTGCCAATGCCGAGGGGGATGGTCAGGTCGATGAACTTCATGGTAACACTCCTTATGATGTGGTGTGGTTTGTCAATCGTAAAACGTGAGGCGTAAAACGTAATTGGCCTATTACGCTTCACGTTTCACGTTTTACGCATTGCTCTTTCAATGCTTCAAACGCATCCACAAAACACTTCTCCGGCGCACGTAAGATGCCGGCGCCTACCATGCCCACACCGGGTTTCTTGTGAGCAATGCCGGTGTTGAGGCGCGGCAGGATGCCGGTCTCCAGCACCTTGCGCACGTCGATGCCCAGCGGTGTCCCCCGGAAATTCAGGATCGGGATGGTGAAGCCTTCGTGTTCACTGAAGGTAATCTCGTACATCTCGCGCGTCACGTCAATCGCCATCTGCGGTGTGCCGCCGACAAACTGCGTAATCGCGGGCGCGGCGGCCATCGCGAAACCGCCATAGCCTGCCGTTTCCGTAATGGTGCTGTCGCCAATGTCGGGATTGGCGTCGTCTTCGGTGTAGCCGGGGAAGTACAGTCCTTGCACTTTGCCCGATGGAGCGGTGAACCACCGATCGGGCATTCCTGCGATCTTGATCCCGAAGTCTGTTCCGTTGCGTGCCATGACGATCACGATGCTGCTGCCCTCGATTCCTTCTGCCGGTTCGACCGCACACTTGCCTGCGGGCATGCTGAGATTGAGAAACCAGTGATCGTTGCGATCGATGAACTCGATCACTTTAGCGAGAACTTCATTATCACGATTCGTGCGAGCGAGCGCCGGGCCGATCGCGCGCAGGAAGAGACTGGTGCCCGCCCGATTGCGATTGTGCCCCTCATCGCCCATGTGTAACGCCTGCGCGATCAACGCCTTCACGTCGATGCCGTCCGGCAGGGATTGCAAGGCCCGATCGAGTGCGGGATAAAGATCGGTCTCCATCCACTTGAGGCGCGCGATCACTTCCGGCCCCATGCCGCCGTAGCGCAGCACCTTGCCCAGGCCTTCATTTTGCGTGCAGAAGGCGCGATTGCCAAAGGTCTGGTTTTCGAAGACAAACACCGGCATGGATGGGGAGACGATGCCCGCCATCGGCCCGACGGTGTGATGATGGTGACACGGCGAAAACTCGATCGTGCCTGAGGCCGCGAGCTTTTCCGCCCCGACTTCGTCCTGCGCCAGACCTTCATAGATCAAGGCTCCCATCACCGCGCCGCGCTGGGGGCCGCACATCCGCTCCCAGGTGATCGGCGGGCCTGCATGCAGGATGAGATGTTTGTGCATACCGGGGATCGCGTCCCGCGCGAGGCCCATGCCGACGAGCGTTGGGCGCGCTGCTTTGATGCGCTTGATCGCTTCTTCATTGGCTGTGTCAATGTCGATGCCGTTCTTCGTGACTCGCAGGCGCGGTACCCCCTCGTTGGGCGGCTGCCAATCGACATCGATCACAGGCACGCCTTGATCTTTGACTGACTGCCCCATACTGCTGAGGCCGACGTTGACGACGGCGAGGGGTTGCTTAAAGAGTTCGTTAAGCTTGGGCATGGTTTTCTCCGTAACGAGTAATCCGTCATTGCGAGCGCTGTTTGCGAAGCAATCTCCTTGCTGATCGGGCGAGATTGCTTCTCCGCAGGACTCGCAGTGCCGCGAACCGGGGTTTATAGCTCGTCGTATAAGTCTCGCCATTCCGGGTTCATTCCGACAATCAAATCAAGTTTCTTCTGCCGTGAGCCTGCCTTGATCTGTTTCTCGCGCGCGATTGCGTCGCGGATATCAGCGAAGACTTCGTAGTAGACTAACTTGGTCACATTGTAACGCTTCGTAAAACCACCGACTAATTTCTCGCGATGTTCCCAGATGCGCTTCCTCAAGTCGCTGGTGACGCCAGTATACAGTACGTTGTTGTATTTGTTCGTTAGAATGTAGATGAACGACTGGCGATCTTGCATCGGAATCTACCCCAGCGCGTCATTGCGAGCGCTGTTTGCGAAGCAGTCTCATTGCATCCCGGCGAGATTGCTTCGTCGCAAACTGCGCTCCTCGCAAAGACGTTATTTAACGATCATCGCAACTAGCCTAGCTGCTGCCGCATTGCTGTCACACACGATCGCACCGGCCGCTTGCAGTGCCGCCACTTGCACGCTGAGACGCTGTGGGTCTTGCTCCGTACCCGTCACTGAGGCAACAACGATCAACTCGCGATCGGTCAGTTGCTTCGCCTGCCGGATCGCCGGGCCGAGTTCGCTCGCCGGATCAGGATGTGCGCCATAGCCGATCACAACATCGAGCATGATCACAGCCACTTCGGGATCGCGCGCTTCTTGCAGCAAGCGCCGGATGCGCAGGTCGTTGTCGATCATCGGATGCGGGCGGCCTACGGTGAATTCTTCTTCACCCAGATCGACGCAGGTGTGCTTGACACTGCGCAACGAATCGACGAGTTGGTTCTCGTGTTTTAGGGGCGCATTGGAGAGCACCGGTTCTTTCAAGGTGTCGCGCCAGATGACTTGCGCTTCATAGCAGAGCGTGCCGCCGGAGAATAGGCCGCGCAAGAACTTTTGCTCAGGCTGCACGGCGGCGCGCAGTTCTTTCGCCTGTGCTTGCAATTTCTCCTCTTCCTGCGCGATGAGTTCCGTTGCATCGAGCTTCACGCCGGCGGCCCTGGCTGCGAGCAGCGCCGCTTCTTGTAGCGTGCGCGCCGGGAGCGCGTTCGGCACCGATCGAAATTCGGCGGGGTTCGCACCCATGAAGCCGATGATGGTTGGCTTGTCGCTCTGCGCCACTTGATCGAGGATCGCTTCCGCCACACCCGGCGAGGGCGGTTTGCTGATGAGCGCGATGACGTTCGTTGCCGGATCGGCTTGCAGCGCCTTCAGTCCTTCCAGCATCATTATGCCACCGACTTCTTCCTTGAGGTCGCGTCCGCCGGTACCCAGCCCCTGCGTGATGCCGACGCCGTGTTTCGCCAGCAGCGTGCTCACTTCCTGCAAGCCCGTACCCGCCGCTGAGACAATGCCCACCGGCCCACTCGGCATGACGTTGGCAAAGCCAAGCGCCACACCGTTGAGGATCGCGGTGCCGGCACCGGGGCCCATCAGCAATAGGCCGTGATCGCGGGCGTAAGCCTTCAAGGCGATCTCGTCTTCCAGTGAGACGTTGTCGCTGAAGAGCAGCACGTGCAGGCCACGCCGCAGGGCATCCCACGCCTCCTCGGTGGCATAACGGCCCGCCACTGAGATCACCGCAACGTTGGCGTTCGGATTCATTTTCACCGCACCGCGCAGCGTCTTGGGTCGAAACTCCCCGCCCTCATCCGCCGAGCGTTTTTGTTTCAATAACTTTTCGGCTTCGAGCAGGGCTGCATCCGCTGCGCCAGCGTTGGCACTGACTGCAATGACGAGATCGTTGGGCGTGGCCGCGACACCATCAGGCGTGAGCAAGCCCGATTCTTTCAGCAGTGCCTTGTTGGCCTCGGTCGCCATGATCACGCCGACGTCGATCACGCCGGGGAATTTGGTCAACTCGCGCGCGACGAGCATCAATGTGACAGAGTCGTGATATTCGCTTTTCTTGATGAGGGTTTTGATGGCCAATGCAAAACTCCTTATGGGACACGGATGCCACGGATTACACAGATTTTCACGGATCTTCTTTTGATTCGTTAACCCCGCAGGCTGTCATTCCCGCGTGCAGTCGCTAAGCGCACCCCCGCGCAAAGCGTGGGCAGGGTGTGGCGGGAATCCAGAGAGTTTGTCAGCGGTGAATCTGGATGCCCGATGAAAGCATTCGGGCATGACGAGTGGGATGTCTCCGTTTTTATCAGTCAAATCCGTGTAATCCGTGTCCAAATTAGAGCGGGATATTGCCGTGTTTCTTTGGCGGCGACGAGGCCGCTTTGTCGCGCAAAAAGTCGATCGCAGCGATGAGGCGCGCGCGCGTTTCATTCGGCGCGATGATGTCATCGACATGGCCGCTGGCCGCGGCGTAGTAAGGTTTGCCGAACTTCTCGCGGAACTCGGCTTCGAGGCGAGTGCGCTCTGCCGCAACGTCACCTTCAAACTTCTTCAAGTCTTTGCCATACAAAATACCGACCGCGCCCTCGGCACCCATCACGGCGATCTCGGCAGTGGGCCACGCCAAAACAAGATCGGTGCGGATGTGTTTGCTGCTCATGACGATGTACGCGCCACCATAGGCCTTGCGCGTGATCACGGCGATCTTGGGCACGGTTGCTTCCGAATAGGCATACACGATCTTCGCGCCGTGGCGAATGATACCACCGTGTTCTTGATCGAGACCAGGCAGGAAGCCGGGCGAATCGACAAAAGTGATCAACGGGAGGTTGAACGCATCACAGAAGCGGATGAAGCGCGCCATCTTGTCCGACGCGTCGATGTCGATCACACCCGCCAGCACGAGCGGCTGCTGCGCGACGACGCCGGCCACCTCGCCGTTGAGGCGCGCAAAGCCCACGATGGCGTTCGGCGCAAAGTGCGTGTGGACCTCAAAGAAACTATCTTGATCGAAGACCTGATCGATCACGATTTTCATGTCGTAGGCCTCTGTCGGGTCGAGCGGGACGATCGTGTTGAGATCAATCATCGTTGAGCGCGGCTCACCGATCGGGTGGAGGACGGGCGCGGCGTCGACGTTGTTCGCGGGTAGATAGCTGAGCAAGCGGCGTGTCAGGCGCAAGGCGTGTTCTTCATCATATGCGGCAAAGTGCGCCACACCACTGATCGCGGTGTGCGCCTGCGCGCCGCCCAACGTTTCGAGAT
>JAUQXC010000969.1 GCA_030834825.1 Thermoflexales bacterium | reverse complement strand
TCGCCCAACGCGCAATGTCGCGTTCGTGCGTGACAACCAACACCGTCTTGCCACTGCGGGACAGATCCTGAAAGAGTTGCAAGACCGCTTCGGCGGTATGCGAGTCGAGGTTGCCGGTCGGTTCATCGGCGACCAGGATGGGCGGATCGTTCGCCAGGGCGCGAGCGATGGCCGCGCGCTGCTGTTGCCCGCCCGATAGCGCCGCCGGCAATTTATCGGCCTGATCGGCGATGCTCACCTGGGTGAGTAACTGTAGGGCACGTGGTTGGCGCTGACGGATCGGATAGGTGTTGCAGAAATCCATCGGCAGCATCACGTTCTCGATCACGGTCAACGTCGGGATCAATTGAAAAAACTGAAACACCACGCCGACGTTGCGACCGCGCCAGACCGCGATCTGAGATTCGGTCAGCGTCTGTACAGCGGTGTCGCCGATGAGCACTTCGCCCGAAGTTGGCCGATCGATCCCGGCGAACACATTGAGCAGCGTCGATTTGCCGCTCCCCGATTTGCCCACTACGGCGATGAATTCGCCTTCGTTGATCGTCAAATTCAGGCCGTTTAACGCAGTGAACGGCCCGGCGGCGGTGGGATACGTCTTGACGATCTGACGCAGATCGATCAGGTGGCCGTTGCGCCGATCGCTGTTGGGGCGAGGTGAGGTGTGTCTATTCACTAGTTGTGCGAACATCAGAACTCCTTTGTATTTTGAGCGCCACTTTTCATCGGTCAGTTTGACAGAGAGTGCTTGTCGAGTCCTTAGCCAATTCTTAAGTTTCTCTAAAGTCGGGGACAGACAAACAAAAAGCGGCGCAGATGCGCCGCCGAGAGGGGTAACGTCGTTGCTCAAGCCGCGCCGCGGACGGCGCTATGAGCCTTTTGAAGAAGGCAACCCGCTAGTTCGATCGAGGCAAGGTGAAGCCGATGGTGGTGCCTTCACCCGGCACGCTCGTGACCCACATCCGGCCACCCTGAGCGCGGATCAATTCGTTCGCAATCGCCAGACCCAGACCGGCTCCGCTGCCCGAACGCGCCTTATCGCCGCGATAGAAACGCGCAAAAATGCGAGGCTGACCATTCGGCCCAGGGAGCAGATCTTCGGCGGGGATGCCGGGGCCGCTGTCGCTGACTTCGAGCTTGACCATGTTGGCTGGCAGACCGTCACGCGATGTATCGACTGCTGCACCACTCACCGCGATCTGCCCGCCGCCGGGCGTGAACGTCAGCGCGTTTTGCAGCAGATTGATCAACACACGACGCGTCGCATGTCGATCGGCCTGGACGGGTGGCAGCGTAGCCGGCAGATCGATCTTCAGGGTCACACCGGTCCGATCGATCTGCGGCAATAACCCCGTCAGGCAATCCTGCACAAGATCTTCAACATAGATCGGCATCGGTTCCAACTGAAACTGACCGGCCTCCAATTGCGACAAGGCAAACAGATCGTCGATCAGTCGCCCCAGGTAGCGTGTCTCACGGCTGACCGTAGCAAGATACTGCGTCGCCGTGGCGGCGTCTTCGACGACGCCTTCTTCCAGGGCCTCGACGGCGGCTTGCACCGCGGCCAGCGGCGTGCGCAGATCGTGCGCCACGTTGGCGACGATGTCGCGCCGCGCCTGTTCCAGTTTCTGCTGTTGATCCAGTGAAGTCTGCAAACGCGCGGCCATGTCGTTAAAGGCGCCGGCCAGTTGAGCCAGTTCGTCTTCATTGTGCACTTCGATACGCGTTGCCAGATCCCCGCTCGCGATGCGATGCGCGCCCGCCGCCAGCGCTTTGATCTGGCGATTGAAGCTGCGCGCCATCAGGTAACCCAGGAATACGGATACGCTCAACGCTGCGACGATCAGCAGCCCCATCAACCAGAGATTACTCGGCTGCTGCGCCACTTCGACGATCTGCGCGGCCCAGTCAACCGGTTGAACGAACACGTGATAAACGGTAAAGCCCAACAGCGCCGCCAGCAAGGCGCCGGCGATGTAAGTCAGCGTCAACTTGCTGCGAATGCTGGTATGGCGGAACCGATGTCGAAACATAGTGCGACCTCAGGTTTGATCGTTGAAGCGATAGCCAACACCCCAGACCGTTTCGATCAGGCATGGGTTGGCTGGGTCCAATTCAAGTTTCTCACGCAGATGGCGGACGTGCACCGTGACGGTGCTCGTCTCGCCCGTATAGGTGTAACCCCAGACTTGATCCAACAGCTGCTCGCGCGTAAAGACTTGCCGGGGATAGCTAGCCAGAAAATGGAGCAGGTCAAATTCTTTAGCAGTGAGGGTCACCGCCTGGCCGCGCAGGGTGACACGCCGTGCGCCCGGCTCGATGACGATGTCGCCCGACCGGATCACGTCCGCACTCAGCGACGTGGTGGCGCGCGCCATTTCAATGCGACGGAAAATCGCTTTCACGCGCGCGACCACTTCGCCGGGGCTGAAGGGTTTGGTCACGTAATCATCGGCGCCCAAGCCCAGTCCCAGAATGCGCTCATACTCTTCGCCGCGCGCGGTCACCATCAGAATCGGCACGTTGGATTCGGCCCGGAGCCGGCGGCAGATCTCCCAGCCGTCTACTTGCGGCAGCATCAGGTCGAGCATGATGAGGTCAGGCTTATGGGCGCGGGCGATTTGCAGCGCCGCCCGCCCATCGGCCGTGCTAAGGACGGTGAAGCCGTCGCGCTTTAGATAGAGTTCCAGCACATCGCGGATGGTGGGATCGTCATCGGCGACCAGCACGGTTTTGGTCATCAGTGCTCCAGACATGGGCCTAATCTGCGCGCAGATGCATCAATAACAGCAAGGGCATTATACATCGGTGGCCCGATCGCGTCCGCGAACCGTGTTATACTTTGCGCGAAGTTTGAGGCAGCGATCTCATTTTCCGGCGAAGATACCTGATGGCCCTGACACGTCGTGACCTCATGCGCCAGGGTAAATCTCTGTATTGGTTTTTTGGCACACCTCGGACAAGGGAGAGCGATAGTTGCTCTCCTTTTGTATTATCGGCGAAGCTATCCCCACTTGTGGGTTAGACGATAAATTGCAGTGGGACAGGTCTTGTACGATTGAAGGTGAGCCTGGCTGCTTTGTTGCCGGGTGGCGAGGTTGTATAATCATGGCGCGGCGTGCCAATGGCCAGCCGCCAGCAACGAACAACCCAACTCAAAGGTGCTCTCATGACAACTCAGCTCCTTATCCCCGGTATGAACAGCTTACCCAAAGTCATCCTCTCCAGTCCCGCTGGCTCACGGGCCGAAGTCTATTTACACGGCGCGCACGTTACCTCGTGGATTCCGGCCGGTGACGACGAGCGTCTGTTTCTGAGCGCCGCGAGCGAGTTTCGCGATGGTGCGGCGATTCGCGGCGGTGTGCCGGTGGTGTTCCCGCAATTCTCCATTTGGGGACCGCTGCCCAAACACGGCTTCGTACGCAATCGCGCGTGGGAGTTGATCGGTGTCGCTGATGGATCGGCACGCTTTCAACTGCGCGATGCTGAGGATACACGCGCCATCTGGCCGCATGCCTTCCTGGCCGAGTTCACCGTGACCGTGCGTGAACGACAACTGGCCCTGGAACTGGCAATTACTAATCGGGGTGAACAGCCATTCACCTTCACGGCGGCGTTGCACACTTACCTGCTCGTCGAGGATATCGCCACCACCACGATCGCGGGTCTGGCGCAGGCGCGCTATTTCGATGCAGTAACCAAACAAGAGGCTGTTCAGACGGAAGCGGCGTTGACTTTCCCGGGCGAAATCGATCGGGTCTACTTCGATGTGGCACAGGTGACGCTGCACGACGGGCAGCGCTCGCTGGAAGTGCAGAAGGTCGGCTTCCCCGATAGCGTGATCTGGAATCCCGGCGCGAAACTCGCCGCGACCTTAAGCGATCTTGAACCCGGCAGTGATCGGCACTTTGTGTGTGTGGAAGCGGCCATCTTCCGCGCGCCGATCACTGTGGAGCCTTATCAAACCTGGCGCGGTGGCCAGTGCCTGACCAGCGCGCCGACTCAAACCCAAGGAGCAGTGAATATGGATCAGCCGCATGACGAGAGTATCAGCAACAACCTGTGGGGTGAAGCCTGCGTGGGGGATGTGCTGGCCGCGAAGCGGCGGCATTTAATCGTGGCCGCAGCGCCGACCGATCGCGTACGAGAGATCATCGAGCGCTTGAAGATTCACGAGATCTCGCAAATGCCCGTGTTGAGCGAGGGCAAGTTGATCGGACTCATCACCGAGTCGACCTTGCTGACTCATCTGGCGGTGCCGGGCCACTCGGTCGAAGATGTCATCACACCGATGATCAACCGGCAAGTGACCACCGTCTCGCCCGAATTGCCGGCCGGATCGCTGCTGAACCTCTTCGGTGGATCGCAGGCTGTGATCGTCGTCGCGGGCGATCGGGTGACGGGCATCCTCACCAAGCTGGACTTGATCGAATACCTCACGTCACGCCTCACGTAATATGACGAGCCATCAACATCAGCAAGATCTCCCCGATCTGCGTATCCTGGCGGTCAACAGCCTGCTGTTGCACGAGCAACATGACGCCCAGCGCAGCGAGCCGCTGGCGATGCGGCTCAACACGGACGGCGTGTTGCGCAATCCGCCGATTGTGGCGCCGATCCCCGACGAGCCGCGCTTTGTCGTGCTCGACGGCGCGAATCGCGTGACGGCGCTGGCGGCGCTGGGCGTGCCGCATGTCGTCGCGCAGGTCATCGATTACGAGGACGAGGAATTGATCCTGGAGACGTGGTATCACCTGGTGAGCGATCTGCCGCGCGAGCAGTTCCATCACGCCATCGACGATTTGCCCGGTGTGGCGTTGCAGTACAGCGATCTTATCCGCGCGCGAGCCGAGCTGGCGCGGCGCGAAGCGCTGGCTTATATCGTTTATCCTGACGGCGATGTATTCACCGTGCTGGTGACAGGCGATCTGCATCAGCGCGCGGCGCGGCTCAACGACATCGTGGATATCTACAAGGCGCGGGGCAAGATCTATCGCGCCAATACGGACCACGTTGACAAACTATTGCCCTACTATGATGCGGTCACGGTGCTGGTCGTCTTTCCACGCTATCAGCCGGCAGAGATCATCGAGCTGGCGCGGGTCGGTGCACGCCTGCCGGCAGGCATCACCCGGCACGTCATTCCCCGGCGCGCGCTGCGGCTCAATTTCCCGTTATCCGTATTGCGCGACGACTGGCCGTTGATCGAGAAGAACGGTTACCTGAAGGACTGGTTGAAACGCAAGATGGCGAACAAGGAAGCGCGGTTCTATCAAGAATCGACGTTTCTGTTTGACGAGTGAACTGTGACAAGGGGATAGGATGACAAGATGACAGGGTGACAAGATGATAGGATGACAGGATGACAAGGTGACAAGGTGATCTCGTCTGTGTGAAACGTAGTTCTGCAAGGAGGAGGATATGAGCGCAAAGATCCGAACGCATCGAGATTTGGAAGTGTATCAGAAGACATTCGATGCGGCGATGCAGATCTTCGAGGTGTCGAAGCAGTTTCCAAAGGAAGAAACGTATTCGCTGACTGATCAGATGCGACGTTCCTCGCGCTCAGTTTGCTCCAATCTGGCGGAAGCTTGGCGCAAGCGGCGATACGAAGGGGCTTTCATCAGCAAGTTATCCGATTGCGAAGGCGAGGCCGCTGAGACACAAGTCTGGTTGGAGTTCGCTGTGAAGTGCAGATACATGAAACGTGACGAAGCGGCTGTGTTGTACAAAATCTATGATGAAGTAATTGGAACTTTTGTGGGAATGATCAATCATCCTGAAACGCGGGTGATTCGGAAAAAGATAACAGGGCAACAGAGTGACTCGGTGATGTTGTAGGCCCGATCACCGAGTCACCTTGTCACGCGAAACGTTCGCCTGGTCAGAAAAGTGAGATGCCATGATCGACATGAATTCAAACGATTTCAGAGAATACGGCAAGCAGCTGGTCGATTGGATTGCCGATTATCTTGATCATCCCGATCGTTATCCGGTGCTGTCGCCGGTGAAGCGGGGCGAGATCAAGTCGCAGTTGCCGCCAACACCGCCCACGACCCCGGAGACCTTTGACGACATTCTGCGGGACTTCGACAACATCATCCTGCCCGGGATTACACATTGGAACAATCCCGCGTTCATGGCCTACTTCGGGACGACCGGATCGCTGCCGGGAATTTTGGGCGAGCTGCTCACAGCCGGTCTCAACGTCAACGGGATGTTATGACGCACTTCACCGTCAGCCACGGAGTTGGAGGAAGTGGTGTTGGACTGGCTACGACAGATGGTGGGTTTGCCTGACACGTTCAACGGTGTGATCATGGACACCGTGTCGATTTCGTCCCTGATTGCGGTGGCGGCGGCGCGCGAGGCGCTAAACCTGCATATTCGCGAAGAGGGCATGGC
>JAUQXC010000968.1 GCA_030834825.1 Thermoflexales bacterium | reverse complement strand
TTGAAAAACAGTCTCTCGCCGAGACGTCGGGCACGCAAGTCTATGACTTGTTTGGTGACGAGCATGTTGCCTTGCCCGGTAATTACCGCATCACGGTGCGGACTAACAAACAGGTATTGACCGCGGCGTTCGCGCTCAGTGTGGACCGCCTCGAGCCGGGAGCGATCATTATCAGCGATCGGTTCGAGGATAACACCTTGGGCTGGCATCTCTCGTCATCGCGCCTTGGCTCCGTCGAGGTAGTGGATGGCAAACTCAAGCTCACCGGGAACTGGAAAGATCAACACATTGAAACCAGTGCGCCATTGTTGCTGTCCGATTTCGATTTGAGTGTTGACGTGACCTATGAAGAGGGGCCAGATGACGGTGTCGCATTGATCTGGTTCCGACACGGCTATATCCTCAATATGTCCGCTGACGGCAGTATCATTGTTGAGCGAACTGCCGGTCGGGGCATCACCAATCTGCTGGAAGTTTTACCTGAGCCTGGCTTTCAGCCGCAAGGCGTGAATAAGGTGCGGATTGTAGCACGCGGCAAGGACCTGGAATTTTATCGGAACGATGTCTTGATCGGTTCCTTGTTTGAACAGGATGCTGAGGCTGGTCCAATTGCGTTGACTGCCTATACACCGCGCGAGGGAGGATTGATCATCTCATTTGATAACCTGGAAGTGCGTGTGCCTGTTAAGCCTCCCGCAATAATAGGGATGCGCTGAAAGGTGATCGGCCTTAATGTCCGGTCATACCAGGCACACTGCGCCGCTGGCTTGTTAAGCGTCACGTCAGTTGATGTGTGACGTAAGGAATTTTCGTCCATTGGAGCGTATCATGTTCACTCGATCTCGTTGTTATCGGTCACTGATCCTGTTGGTTGTATTCTTGCTGGCTGCCTGTGGTTCACCCACTCCTGCGCCCACCGCTGTTCCGACTGAACCACCAACTTCAACGCCGATACCACCGACGGCCACTCCCGTTCCGACCAACACTGCGGTGCCGCCAACGAATACACCACGCCCGACGGCGACGCCGCGTCCAACAGACACACCCGCGCCGACGGCCACGCCGCTGCCAACAAATACGCCCAAGCCTGCGCCGACCAAGATTGTCACGCCCAAGCCGACGAACACCAAGGGGGCAGCTGCTCCAGTTTCGACGGGAGGGGGAGTGTCGTCACTACCCTCAACGCTGGAAAATTCAATGCGACAGGCACTCAACACAACGGTGGCTATGATCAATTTGCTGGATCAAATGAAACAGAACAATGATGCCGGCCTGTGTCAACCGTTGTTGGCGAGTTATCGCAGCCTACACGACGCTCCAGTGTATGAAGCCAACGGCAAAAATTACGAATGGCAGCAAGCTTACGATGCTTATCGCCAAGCCATTGGATTGGCAGACAGTCGCGCGGACATATTTGAAAGCTGTGGTCAGAGTGGCAGTACTCTCGGCCCAGTTAATTGGGGCGCGGCACGAAAAAGTTTGACTAAGGCTCAATTCCTCCTGGAACAAGGCATTGAATGGACCAAGCGCGCCACCGGTCTTCCAGCGAATGCCTCTTTGGTCGAAGCGGTGACGCGAGTCCGACTTTCAACGGCGTCGCTTCTGAAAGCGCTGGAGGATTTACTGCATGATGATCAAGCTTGCGGGCCGTTTATCACCGAATACAATATCCTCCTTCAGGCACCGACCTACGACGTCAGCACTCAGCCGACCAACGTCCAAGGAGCCTACTCGCTTTATCGCCGCGCGATCGAGATGACGCTTGACAAGACTAAGTTTGTCGTAGAGGTGTGTAACACGGGCGGCGAGAAACTTCACAATTTGAACCATCAGATCGCTATTGAGACTAGTCGTGAAGCAGTCGGATATCTTGACCAAGCACTGGTTACTTTACAACAGTAAGGAGCTGGGGAGTTGACACCTCTCACAGGGATGTTATCATCTTCCTGGGAATCTGGAGGTTAAACGTTAAAGGCGCGTCCTCCAACGGCCAATTCCCAATCTCCAACAAAGGTGCAGCATGGACGATCTCGTCTCCGCCCGCTACCGGGCCGAAGAGTTATGGCGCAAAGCCTATGCGCATCAAATGAATGGTGACCTGGCCGAAGCGATCGAACTATATGGCGCCAGCATCGAAGCATATCCCACCGCCGAAGCGCATACCTTCCTCGGCTGGTCGCTCTCGTTTCTGGAACGCTATGCCGAGGCCATTGCGGAGTGCTACAACGCCATTGAGATCGATCCCGAGTTCGGCAACCCCTACAACGACGTCGGCGTGTACTTGATGGAGCAGGGGCACTATCGTGATGCGATCACCTGGCTGCGCAAAGCGACCATCGCACCCCGGTATGATTCACCGCACTTTCCCTGGATGAACCTGGGCCGCGCTTACGAGAAGATCGGCCCGTGGGCCGAAGCCATACGCTGCTACCGCCGCGCACTCGAGCTCGAGCCGAAGTACGAATTGGCCCGGCAGGCGCTGCGCACTTTAATCGCCAGGATGAATTAGCCAAGCCTGGGTGTAAATGGGGAGGAGCTAACTTCTGAGATGAGCCAGGTCTCAGAAGTCGTGGGTGCTGTGTTGAAATGAACGCTGCGGGGATTAGCTCATTTAGGGCGGTCAGCCAGGAGGCACCATTCCCATGGCGGTTAATCATCATCTCACAAGCGGGCGGACCTTCAACTCCGGCAGAATCAACCGCTTGATCGGCTTTGTCTTCAGCGGCTCATTCTTCCTCAGCGTGGTCTGGCCGGGTATCGTTGTTCCTCGCCTGACGCTCCTCGCCGGAGAAGACATGGCCGCCACGGCCACTCTGCGGGTCATTGAAGTCCGCTATCTGCCTGACACTCCGGTGTATGATCCCGATTGGCTTTCCACACAGCTGCAAGCATTGCTGCGTGACGCTTCGCGTTTTCATTACTACAGCAATCCCACCGCACTTCCTGCGATTCAGATCCAAGTGGTTGCCGTCTACAACCACTACACATCGCGCCCTGATCCCGATGGCACATGGTATGGCTCCTTTGCAGCGACGCTGGCCGCCGACAACCTGTGCGATCGGATCAACGCGGAAGACATCGATCAAATCTGGCTTTGGGTCGATCCTGTTACTGATCCCCGGCCCGGTGTGGAATACGCCATTTCCGGCCCATTCTTTGGCGAAGGGGCGCCCTATGCGACCGTTGCCAGCCCGGCCTTCTGTGGAGGGCAGCGCTCATTTGGCTTCATGGGTTTTGACACGACCCGTCCGCCAGATTACGCCTTACACAGTTTTGGGCACTTCATGGAGGGACTGTTAGGCACCCTGCAAACTGTGGAACTGTTCTGGTATCGCTATGCGGGCGATACAGATGCCGGTTATCCCCTGACCGAGCGTTGCGGCAACGTTCATTTTCCGCCGAATGGCGAGATCGCTTACGACTACGACAATCCCTCCTTTGTGGAGACTACCTGCGAAGATTGGAACCCGCAGGCCACGGGCCTCTCACAGCACTACAACTGCGGCCGGTGGGGTTGTAACCAGCAAGGTTACTTGCTGTGGTGGTTGCAGAACATGCCGAATATAGGCAATCGCCAGGTTTACCAGGGACAGTATCTGCCCAACTGGTGGGATTTCACGCAGGATATGGATGCAAACATCCAGGCTTATTTGTCAGATCGGGAATACTTCATGAATCGCGCCTTCCTGGAGTATCCTTATACCCTCGTTCGAGTTGAGACTGATCCCGTCCAGCTTCAGGGTCAGAAGGCTCTGCGTAATTTGTTTGATGGTGTTTCCGTCTGGCCCAACACGGCCATCGTCCATCAAGTCAATGAAGCTGTCGGCGTTTTGCTGGAGTTCGAACAGCCACTGGCTTTGGAGGGATTCCAAGTCGCCGTCGCCGGCGCTTCTGGCGATGATGCCACTTATACCTGGAAAATCGAAAAAGCCGACACCTGGAGCGCGATGCTGGCCGGGAACACGACGGTGATCCGGCAGAACTATGCGACGAACCAACAGGGAATGGTCACCGTTCCCTTTGGCGCAACGCACACGGCCAAGGTATTCAAGATCACTGCGAGCCGGGACAATGGCGATGGCTACGTTCATTTGTTGGAACTGGTACCGCTGGGGAATTTTCCGCCAAGGGTGTACGCCGGCTTGAATCAGACGACGGCTGAAGGAAGTTCGATCGTCTTGAGCGGCAACTATACTGATCCCAATGCCGGTGACACACATACCCTTCACTGGGATTTTGGTGATGGTCTGGCCACGACCGGATGGTTGACCACGTCGCATCTCTACGCTGACGATGGCGTGTTTTCAGCCACCCTGACCATTACGGATAATCTGGGAGCGGCCGGCACGGATACACGGCTGGTTGCAGTAAAAAACGTCTCACCCACACTGAACAGCCTGGATAGCCAGGTGTTGACTCCCAGCCGGGTGGTCACCCTGACCGGCGTCTTCACTGATCCCGGTTTATTGGATGCGCATCAAGTCAGGGTGGTGTGGCAAGCCGGTGTCAGCGCTACGCTCGATTTGCCCGCTGGGGAAGTCGCATTTGAGGCTTCTTACACTTTTGCCATCGCGGGCACCTATCCCATCGCGGTCACCGTGTACGATGACGATGGTGGGTACTCGGCCACCCAGACGCTCACTTTCACTTTTGCGCCCATCTGGCACCGGGTCTATCTACCGGCGCTTCTCCGCTAATGCAATTGAAGCGATCCGTGGTTCTCTCGAACTGTTAGGGCATGACCCAACCCAGGCCGCCTGCTTCGGTGTTCGTCAGGTTCTCCTCGATCAACTGTGGATCGCCATTGGGGATCGAGACGTAGTACAACATCCCATCTGATAGATAGAACACACCGTTTGAGTCTGGTGACCACAGCGCGAAGGTGACGGCGTCCGTTGTGATCGCGCGTCTGAGCTCGCCAGCAGGCGCGCCGTCCGGCGTGTAGAGGCGCAAGCCGATCGGACTGGTGTAGTTCCCATCACCCCAGGCCAACAGCCACGCGCCATCCGGCGCATCGCTGGGCAGCGCCCCTTCGCCGAAATATTCCGTCTGCGTGCCGTCCAAGGCCACGCTGATCACGCCCGCTTCGCCTTTGGCAAAGAACAACTGCGCGTGCGGCAGCCAGCGCACCTCATACCAATTGCCGGACGTGATGAGCTGTGGTTGCTGCGCGGGTGTTGCGAGATACAATCCGCCCTGTAAATTATTTTGCTTCGCCGTGTAATCATCTGCCACATACAGCTGCGTCTGCGATTCAGGATCGAACGCCAGGGCCTGCACGGGAAATTCCGGACCAGTGCGCTGCGCTTCACCGGTGTCGAGATCGATCAACCGGATATTCTGCAAGCCGATCGCCGTCCACGAATAAACGAGGAAAGTCTTTGGCGTCACCCAATCAACGAAGACCTCATCGCCGCTATATTCTGTGTCGTATAGTTTGCGATTGCCACTGCCATCGGGCGCAGCCGCCCACACCGCTTTCACGTTCCAGCCCGCGCCCGTGCCAAACGATTCGACTTCTTCGTGCACAATCCATTGACTATCTGGCGACCAGAACAGGCGCGCGGCTTGATTTGGCCCATCGGTCAACCGATTGATCTGCCCCGTCTCTCGATCGAGGCTGTACAGGTCCGACGATGGTCCATCCCTGGCAGCAAGGAAGGCGAGGTAACGCCCATCCGGCGACCAGGCCAGCGTGTGATCATTCTCAATCACGGCGATACCCGCTTCAACGGCCTCGGTGCGATCGCCGGTGGCGGACGCAGTCTTGATGGCCTGTTCCATATCTGGTGAAAATAGCGACGGTGATGAGTTGGAATGACCAGTAGGCACGTGAAGCAGGAACAAGGCCAGCGGATCAGCCCCTTCTCGATCGGGTGTCATGGGATTGTCACCACGATAGAGCGCCAGCCACATATCATGCGGCGCAATGCCGGCGCGCAAATTGCGACCCACGGCCGGCATCATGGTTGACTGAACGAGCGCGGTCTGGGAGCCGTCAGTGCGCGACACCTTGAGACCGCGATCGGTCTGATAGAGTAAAAAAGGTTCGATGTCGGGAAGCGGCGTGAGAAGAGGGGTGGCCGAAGGCGCTGGTTTGATCGTCGGCGGCAGAGGTGTGGGTGATGAAACGGGCTGACGCTGTGAGTCTGGCGCAAGCGTAGCGGCTGGTTGTTGCTGAGCATTGACCGGTGCCGTAGGTGGCGCAGCTGTCGGTGGTGCGCTCGGAGCGGCAGGCGCACCACCACAAGCCGCGAACAAAATCAAGCATAGCACTCCCACGCTGATCGACTTGAAGTTCATGGGTTGACTCCACAACCTC
>JAUQXC010000967.1 GCA_030834825.1 Thermoflexales bacterium | reverse complement strand
AGCGGACCTCGATGAACGTGTCCCGGAGAATCGCCTGCTGCTTGGTCGCACGGCAGCTACCCATGCGTTAGTCGCTACGCTTCAAGACAATCCCCATACCACCTTGCATTATACAGACCGGGCACTGAATCTGGCTTCCGGTGAGACTGGCTGGCGCAGTAGTATGCTATTAGCCAGAGCCAACGCCTATTATCTGTTGGGAGACGTAACTGCCAGCGTCGCCGATCTATTAGAGGCAATTGAACTCGCGACAGCGCGGAAGAATCATCTATTGGCGCTAGTCGAGATGGCCAAACTGGCTCAGACCTATTGGATGCAAGGGCAGTTGAATCAGGCCGGGCAAGTGTGCCAGGCCGGGCTACGCTTCATCGACCAAGAAGGTCTGACCCGTTCCACCATGAGTGCGCACATCTTCACGACGTGGGGGGCAATTCTCTGTGAGAAAAGCGACCTCGATCGTGCAGCGGAGTTCGTCTTACAGGGGCTAGAGTTAAGTCGAACGAGTCATGACCTCCTCGACCAACTCTTCGCTTATCGCTCCCTGGCGCGCGTGCGTCTGGCCCAACACAATCTACCGGCTACTGAAGAGCTGATCCATCAGGCTGAGGACCTGTCTCAAGGCAATGCTGTTCCAATTCAACATGCCAGTCCGTTGATCGGGCTAAAGGCTCAGTTCTTGATCCAGCAAGGCCGGTTGGTCGAAGCGGAATACGCCTTACGACCATTTAACCCTCACGAGGAGGGCGATATTCCCTGTACGCAGCATGGCCGTGTGTATCTGTCCGCGGCGCAGTTGCGCATGGCGCAAGGAGATTTCCCGGCTGCGGAAAGGACGCTTGATCGGTTGTTTGAGTTTTCGCAGACCAGTGGTCAGCAGCGCTGGGTCATTCCTATCCACACACTGCGCGCTATGCTGTGGCTAGCTCGTCAGGATCTGCCCCAGGCGCTCGACGCTCTGGCAACCGCACTGGAACGGGCTGAACCGGAGGGCTTTATTCAGGATTTTCTGGATGAAGGTGAGCCGATGATCCGGTTACTGCAAGAGGCAGTTCGCCGAAAAATACGGCCGGAGTTTGTCCAGCTGTTATTGAGCCGTTTTTCCTCCGAGCGCTCATCAGAAAAATCGAACGTTCTGATCGAGCCCTTGAGTCAGCGTGAGCTTGAAGTGCTGCGCCTGGTCGCCGAGGGATTTTCAAACCAGGAGATTGCCGCACGACTTTACTTATCCGTCCCCACCGTCAAGTTTCACACGGGTAACCTCTATAGTAAGCTCGGCGTAAAAAGCCGCACCGCAGCTGTGTCGAAGGCCCGCCAGTTGGGGTTGCTTTCCGCATAACACGCTATCCTCTGCTCAGATGCGACCATTGGTCGCGTTTTCTATTCGGCTTGTGGGCAAACCTATACCTCGACTAGACTTTTGTCTGTTCAAACCTGTACCGACTTTCTAATAGAATGGGATTGCCTCACTTGAAGAAATTCGACAGGAGAGAAAAGGCTCATGTGTGTCAGCGAGTCCCTCATCTACCACATTCGCGTTCAAGGACGACTTGACGCCAGCTGGTCAGAATGGTTGGGCGGCCTAACGATCTCACCGCAATCTAACGGTGAGACACTGCTGAGTGGACCGATCGTCGATCAGGCGGCTTTGCATGGGCTCCTGGATAAGCTCTATGCCATGAACTTGTCCATTCTCTCAGTCGTACAGATCAGTGATAAGCAGGCGGTCGAACAAGGATGAAAGCTCTCTGCATCAGAGCTAATCACATTAAGACACAGGAGAAGCATGGAACAAGCCTTAACGTCACCCAAACGAGTCCTGGGGATCTGCGGATCGGCCAAGAAGCGTCATAGTTCGAGCGAGTTCTTATTGAATGAGGCCCTGCAGGCCGCTGCCGAGACTGGCGCCCATACCAGGCTGGTTCGGCTGGTCGATTATCACATCCTTTCCTGTCGGGGTTGTGGATTGTGCATGGACAATCGACCTTGTCCCCTCTTGCGGCATCCAGCTGACGAGCTAGCTCAACTCTTTGAGGAATGCTCAGCCGCAGACGCATTTGTTTTCGCCACGCCGGTCTATGCTTTCACCTTGCCAGCCCTGTGGACGAATTGGATTCAGCGGTGTGGCCCGTGTACCGCTGAAGACCTGGCGTACAAATACTACTCGTATGATACGGCCCGCGAAGTAAAGGGCAAGGCACTCAAAGGCAAAACCGCCGGCTTGATCGCGGTTGCGGCCAGCATCGGGCATGAGGCCATTTGGAGCCCATTAGTTCTGCTCTTTACCTGCTATCGAATGAATGTCGTCGCGAGCGCCAGCATGTGTCTGTATGAGTATGACAGTCAGCCGCACATTCGACATGCCAGGTGGTCCAACCCCATTAGCGAAGCCGAGTTTGCCATCCAGATGGCACGTGCCGTGGGTCAACGCGTCGTGGAGTCAATCGAGCTGATCTCACATATCCGCACAGGCGGCGCGACACCTGCCCAGCGGCCGGCGGCCGCGCTCGTATCGACACCTGAATCCGCCCCGGCTGTTGTGTAAGCGCTGAAGTAATTCATGACTCCCAATGAAAGTATTATGATCTCACGCAAAGCCGCCAAGTCGCAAAGAAGAATCTCAAGTTTTTGCGCCGCAGGTTAAACTATCGGCCGTAGTACCTTAAGAATCCTTTGCGTCTTTGCGTGAGGCTTGGGGCTTTTTTCAGGGGAGTCAATTCATACAATGAGGAAGAGGGTGCCAGAAATGTCTGAGAAAATTTCGGTTGAGCTAGGTCACGTACCTACAACTTTATTCCTGCCCTTGTGGGGCCGCGCGGTCGAGTCCAAAAAAGAAAAGCCGCTGCTGATCGATAAGACGGCGCTGCACATTATCGACGCCGTCGACTATGATTTTTCTACCTTGACGGCCAACCTCAGCGACTTGACGCAAATGGCGTGGATCATGCGCAGCCTGTGCGTGGATGAAACCATCCGAATATTCTTGACGAAGCATCCACACGGAACAATTGTCAATGTCGGCTGTGGGTTGGACACGAC
>JAUQXC010000966.1 GCA_030834825.1 Thermoflexales bacterium | reverse complement strand
TGCTGGCCGTAGGTCTCATCGGAACGTTCCCGCCGTTCTGGCATATCTTCGGCTAGTCGAGACTGACCTGCTCAACTCACAACTGAATAGTCCGCTTGCCCTGCGCCGAATAGCACCGGCGCAGTTTTTTTTATTGCTCGCGTCCCGGTTGATTCAGGTGATGCTGCATGGCATAAGCGGCCAACTCCACTCGATTGTTTAAGCTGAGCTTCTCGAGCATGTTGCTAATGTAATTGCGGACCGTGATCTCGCTCAGGTTCAGTTCCGCCCCGATCGCCTTGTTGCTCTGACCGGTCGTCACCAACACCAGCACTTCACGTTCGCGTGGCGACAGCCTACGAAACGCATCGGCCTCCGCTTTGCTTTCCAGATCGCGCAAACGCGCCACCACACGCGCGGCTGTCTGGGGATCGAGCGCCGTTTCACCGCGAGCAGCAGCCTGCACAGCGCGCACCAACTCGCCGCCGCCCACTTGCTTCAACACGTAACCGCTGGCCCCGGCCCGCAAGGCCGCAACGATAAAGTCGTCGTCGGCAAAAGAAGTGAGCATCACCACACGCGTCTCAGGGTAGCGCTGCCGGATTTCGCGGCAGACTTCCAACCCGCTGCGCCCTGGCAAATTAATGTCCACTATAGCGACCTGCGGGCGATGGCGCTCGGCTTCCAGCAAAGCCTGCTGCGCATCGCCCGCTTCGGCCACCACTTCCAATTCCGGATCATCTTCAAACAAGATGCGCAGCCCCAGCCTTACGACTTCGTGATCATCGACAATCAAAATGCGAATGCGGCTCATCCTTCACGCTCCAGCGGCACGCTCAGGCTAATCGTCGTGCCTTTGCCGCGCACCGAATCGATCGTCAGTTCGCCGCCCAGCAGCCGCGCACGATCGCGCATGTTGCGCAAGCCATAACCGGCGCGCGCATCCGGATCAAGACCGCGCCCATTATCGTGAATAGTAAAGCTCAAGTGCGCGTCCGCGCAATGCGCTTGCACTTCAATCACATTCGCCTGACTGTGCCGCACCGCATTGCTCAAGGCTTCGCGCGTGAACGAGGCGATGTGTGTGATGCGATCGGGTGGCAGAGCCACGAGGGCAGCGGGTTGCCAGCGAATGTCCGCGTCGGTCGCACGCCCCGCTTCATCGATCACGGCGCTCAGGACCACCGCTAAATCGGCTGCGGCTTCGGGCGCGCGTAGGTCCGATAGGAAATGCCGCAGATCCGTGATGGCTTCGTTGAGGGTGAGCAGCAACCGATCGAGCCCATCTCCCACTACGCCATCGGTTTTCTTCCGCAACGATTCGGCCAGCAGGCCCGCCGCATAAACGCGCTGAATGGCGCCGTCGTGCAAGTCACGCCCAATATGTTCGCGCTCAATGGCGACAATCTGCGCCTGTTCCATCTGCTCGATCATCCGATCAGTTTCCACCTCAAACACTTCCAATGCCCGGATCATGGCAATCGCGATGACGGTGGCGGCAATCGAGCGCCAGACTTGCGTCGGTATAACGAAGGTATCGGCGACCCACACGACGTTAAAGGTATTCGCCGGGAAAAACGGCGCGGGCGGGACGATTAAGCCGCCGACCACGGCATAGGCGAGCAGGGCCAGGCCGGCGATGCGCAGTGTGTGATAGATGCGCGGCAAATTCAAGGGCGCGATGCGCAAGCGGCTGTGCTGCCACAGACCATAGGCCGCCAGCGCGCCTGCGGGAAGGCCGATGAAGTAACGAGCTAAGGCATCGGCCGTGGCCTGCCACACGGTGAAGTTGTCCATCAATTGCAGGCCGATCCAGAACGGGCCGATCAACCAGAGGATGAGAATCCCGATCGGCATGAAGCGCACCCAACGAAAACGATCGGGCAAGGGGCGCAGCAGTTCCACGCCGAATTGCATCAAACACGCAAACGAGACCGCCAGCAGGATCAATTGAGCCGCGCGCAGCAATTGAATGATCGGCTCTGGCGAGGAGGGGGATTGAATGGGGATGAAGAGATCGGCCCATTCGTTGAAAGCGTGGGTGACGCCGAACGCGGCCAACCAGGGCAGACTGCGCGCTAACGCCAGCCGTGAATAGCGGCGCGATTGCAGCACGATGGCAATGCCCATCACGAAGAAGACTTGTCCGTAGACGAAGAAGATGAGCGGTCGGTTGAGAAGCAGCCAGTCGTGCAGCTGAGCAATCATGTGTGATTCCGATGTAAAGAGTGAAGGGATTGTACACCGGATTGGTCCGTGGCGATCCTAGCCAATCTCGGCCTCGGCGAACACTTGAATTTCTTACGGGAGAGACTAGCGGGCGGTGAGAAACAGCGTAAGGCTAACGGGCGGCGATGCGCATTGCGTCTGGCAAGCACACTCTACCATCTCACTCAGCAGGTTTTAGAAGTGGTGCGCCGCGATCCAGGGTGCCGAGTGCTCGTTGTCGTCAATGTGCGGTACGGCCATCACATTCGACTAGCGTTGAGGCAGTATCCTGAAATCGAAGTCGTGCCCTACTCTACCTTTGAGCATCCTCCCGAAGCAGATTCTCTTCGTCCAAATAGGTGATTTCACCTAACCTGAATTGCGCCAACTGGCGCTTCCGCGCCATATGGCCAAGTGCTATCCTGCAAGCAGGGATGCAACCAAAGAGTGTTGCACCCTTGCTTGCAGGAGAATACTATGGACATTTCGATCATGTTAAAACTGCTCCACACACTAGAGCAGTTACGCCAACACGAGCACTGGACGCGTGTGCAACTGGATACCTATCAGGCCGAGTCATTGCGCCGACTGCGCGAATACGCTTACGCCCGCTCACCGTTTTATCAGAAGTTCCACCAGGGCCTGTTCGATCGTCCACTGAGCGAGTTACCGGTACTCACCAAAGCGATGATGATGGAACACTTCGACGACCTGGTGACCGATGCGGCACTGCGCCTGGAAGCGATACGCGCCTACGCGTCGCAAGGTGAGGCTGGCCAGCGCTACCAGAACCGCTATTGGGTCAACGCGACCTCGGGCAGCAGCGGTCAGCCAGGTTTCTTCCTCTTTGACCAGGCCGAGTGGGTCTACATCCTGGCCTCCTTCGCCCGTAGCCAGGAATGGTCGGGCGTACGGATCAACCTCACCCATCGTCAACGCATGGCGACTGTGGCCTCGATCAGTCCCTGGCATATGTCATCGCAGGTAGCCGCAACTGTGAAGAGCGGGTGGAGGCCCTCCTTGAGCCTGCCCGCCAGCCAGCCGTTGTCCCAAACAGTTGAGCAACTCAATGCGTGGGAACCGGAAGTGTTAATTGCCTATGCCTCCATGACTGGTATTCTGGCCGAGGAACAGCTGGCGCAACGGCTGCACATCAATCCCCGGGTGGTGTATGCCGCCTCGGAAGTGCTGACGCAGCAGACGCGCCAGCGCGCGCGTGAGGCCTGGGGCGACGAGCCGTTCAACCAGTACATCGCGACCGAAACGGCCAGCATCGCGGCGGAATATCGGGTCTGTCGGCGCATGCACTTCTTCGAGGACCTGGTGATCGCGGAGAACGTGGATGAGCACTACCGTCCCGTGCCACCAGGGGAATACGGCGCTAAAGTGCTGATCACCACGCTCTTCAGCCGCACCCAACCGCTGATTCGATATGAACTGAACGACAGTGTGCGCGTGAGCACGGAGGCTCACGCGTGCGGATTGCCATTTGCAGTGCTGGACGGCGTCCAGGGACGCGTAGAGGATGCGCTGCATCTGCCAGCGCTGGCTGGCGGCAGGGTCGCCGTGCAGCCTCTGGTGTTCAATCGCGTGATGGACATCGTCCCGGTCAGTAGGTGGCAGGTGACTCAGCAAGCAGACGATGGATTGGTGCTGCTGCTCACTGGCGTGCACGATGGCCTGATGGATGAGGCGCTCATCGATCAACTCACCCGCTCGTTGGCACAGGAAGGGGTGCGCGTGCCCTATCTCCAGGTGCAGCGCGTGAGCACCATTCCTAAGACTGCATCGGGCAAGTCGCCCTTGATCAAAGCCTATCGACCTGCAGCGTTAGCATGAATGGAGTCATAAGCATGAACCGCAATCGAATCATCAGCTTCGTGATCGGGATCGTGGTGTTGGGTTTGATGGCTTCCTCGGCTATCAACGTTTGTCGTCCTCGGCGCAGGCCACACGGGCGTCAACACCGGACTGCTAAATCGAAAGAGGACGTAGTATCGGCTGAGGGCAATAGCCTGCCGAAGTCGGCCAGCGATCTCGCGTTCCGCACCGGCGGGCGTGTGATCGAAGTGCTCGTCTCCGAAGGCGCTGTGGTCAAACAGGGCCAACCTCTAGTCCATTTGCAAGACGACGAGTTGAAGATCGCGGCCGGCTCAGGCGCGCCTCGAAGAGATCGCGGTAGCGGAGGCTGCGCTGCGTGCGGCGCAAGCCTGGCTCGCTGCAACTGCCGTGTTGGAGAACGTCGCCATCGTCGCTGAACTGACAGGCTTGAAGTCGAGCGTGGCGCGCAAGAAGGCAGTGGCGATCCTCAACGATCTCGGCCAGTGAGGAATGTCTGTCGAGCAAGAAAAGGCACTCTCCATAGAGTGGGACGGGCGGACGTTCTACTTTTGCGCTAAAGGCTGCCACGATGGGTTTCTAGCT
>JAUQXC010000965.1 GCA_030834825.1 Thermoflexales bacterium | reverse complement strand
TTTGGTCATCAGTTCACCTTCCAGGTAAATGTGCGTTCAGGGATATCGGCAATGCCGCGCAAGGTTAAAGTCAACACTTGACCACGATTTTTCAACTGCGGAAATGACAAGGTGCCTTCACGATGATGTCCGCCGCCTGCCGGGCCATCCCACTTCGCCGGCTGGACTTTCTCGCCGGTAGTATTGCTTAACGTGGCGATTGTGATGAGATCATCATCAAGTTCGACCGAATGCGTGTCGAGCACGATCTCGAAATCGAGTGTGGGGGCCGACCTGTCGTGGAGGTTCAACGGCGTTACTTGTACAATGACGGCAGCCTCGTCGTTGGTTTGAGTGAGATCGTCACTTGTCGGTGCCAAGCTGGCGGGCGAGGTTGCGGCAGAATTTGCCGAAGCAGAGGTCGCCGTCGGGGCCGGGGTTAAGGCAGTCGGACTACGGCAGGCTGCTACAATCAGGCTGGACAACATCACCAACGTGAGTACAGCATATTTCTTCATAATCTTAGTTGCGCTCCACGGATATGGATTTGAGCTGCTCGAGTTCGCGCCCACTCGATCGATCACACTGGTTTTGACCTCGGCTGAATTGAGTGTCTCTTCTATACCTGTCCCCGGGCAAGTCTTGTCAGATCTCAGCACACACACTGTTCAGCGCCTCATCGAGCGCGGCGAGCAGTGACCACGACAGGTTGCCGCCGGGCTCGCTGGCGGCCAGACGCACCCGAGTGATACCATCACACTCGTGTACGGTGAGCACGGCCGGAGGGGTGTTGACCGCTTCCTCATAGGCGAGCAGCACCACATACTGACACGTGCACTGCACCGTGCCATGATGCGGACAAGCGCACCCAGATTGATCGTGCAGCGCGTTACGCAGATCGAAGCTGCGCTCCAGACGAATACCGTGCGGCGCTATGATAGAGATCAGTATCGCGATCGTTTGTTCGCAAGAAGATACCAGGCTGAGATCTCGTTGCATAGTCATTACCTTGCTATCGGCTTCACTCAAACAGACACGCCCCAGCCAATGAACAAACTGGTTGTCGGCGTTGTCTCAAATGATGTCGCCGTGCCGGCGCTGCCACAACCAGCCGAGGACGCCGCCGAGAGCCGCGCTAATCAGTGCCACCAGCCAGTGTGACAAGTGAGCCTCGACTGGTAAAACCATTTGGCCGAAGACATAGCCGAGAGGACCCAAGCCGCCGAGTCCGACCAACACGACAAAGGGTATCCCCACGCCGGGGTGTTGGGATTGGGTGCTGCCAAGCTTGGTGGGTTTACTCATTGAGTTAGCTCTTAGTGTTGTGTCAGCTTTTGCTCACTCCTCAGGTAGAAGGCCCGATACCGATGGCGTCCGTCGTTGCCGGCCCGCGCCACGGCCTCGCACAACGCCGGAATGACAATCAGCTGGGGATTGAATTCCACGTCGGCTGTACCAGTGCGGTGATCCACAGCGGCTTCTGTAACGCCGTTCAGCGTAAGCAAACTGTTACGAACGCGCGCCGCGCAGTTGGGACAGCCCATGCCTTGCACACCCAGCCTGATCAAGGTCGTGATTCGTTGTTCTTCGACGGTAGCCATCTTGTGCATTGGCTCAACGTGACAGGTTGCGTCCATAGGTCTCCTTCGCGGTCACGGAGTGGCAGCGGTGGGTGCGATTAGGCTGCATGACAAGATGATTCTAACGGTGATCGAAGTTGCCCGTAACGTGCATTTGGCCTGTTTTTCGAGCAGGCTATTTGGCGGGGGTGAATTGAGGAAAGGCCCGTCTGGGAAACGAAGGGACCGGTGGGCCAGCGCAGGTGCGATCGGGGCGGGGAGACTACACCGGCAGCTGCAACTCGATGGTTGTCCCGACGCCAAGGGTGGATTGCATTGTCAGGTGCGCCGTGATGAGCTCGGCGCGTTCTCGCAGGCCAATCAATCCGAAATGACCCTGATCGGATAGCGCATCCATCCGCTCGGGCATCTCGAATCCACGGCCATCATCGCGGATGAAGACGGTCAGCTGATCGCCGTAGGTCAACTTGACGTGCACGTGTTGCGCCTGTGCATGCTTCACAACGTTGTTTAACGCCTCTTGCACAATGCGGTACAAAGCTAGTTCGCGTTCCGGGGAGAGGCGGCGGATCTCCCCGGCAACCATAACCGTCGCACTCAATCCGCCGGGGTCGTCAATCGACTGCGTCAACATTTCGATGGCGGGCGCCAACCCCAGATCTTCCAGATAGATCGGCCGCAGATTACGAATCACCCGCCGCACAGCATCGATGGTGTCAGCCGTCATCGCGCGCAGTTCAGTCAACTTCGCGGCCGCGGCCTGGGGATCGCGCTGGTAAATCCGCTCGATCATTTGCGTGCGCTGATCCAGGGCGATCAAAGCCTGCACCGTTTCATCATGTAATTCGCGCGCGATGCGCGAGCGTTCATCTTCCTGGCTGCGGGTAATGGCAGCCGCATAGGATTGAATGCTGCGTTGATAGCGACGAATCTCGTCGGCCATCTGGGCTAGGGTGGCATGCAGCGTTTGGACTTCGCTAATGCCGTCAATGGGTTGAGCTAAGGCAGCATAGTCGCCTTGGCCCGCACGCGCGGCTTGCTCATCCAGTTGTTGCAAAGGACTGATCACACGTCTGGCGAAGAAAACGATGGCGCCGACCGCGATCACGAAAGCCGGGATCAACGCCAACGGGGTGAGCAGTGAGGTGCGCAGCAGGGGATTCACGACATCTTCCCAAGGCTCGGCCACGATCAACCCCCAACCCACCGTCGGCAGCGGCTCATAGGCCACGACCCATTCGAGTGAATTCTCATCGGTGACAAAAGTGGCGCCACTTTCACCCCGTAGCGCAGCGGCGGCGCCGGGAATCTGCGTCGCGTTTGATCCGGTTGTGAGGCCAGCTGAGTCATAGACACGACGGGAGACCGCATCAATGACCGTGACGCGCGCTCGCGGGGATGAGCGCAGTGTGTTGGCGAGCGTGGGCAACCGCAGCGCTTGCGGAGAGAACAGCCCGGCAACCAGGATGGTCTCGTCAGTGGATTTGGCAACTGCCAGAACATCGCCGGTGGCGGTGAGGTGCAGGCCGGGCGTTGGAACGGCCAGGGACTTCAGGGCCGCTTGCACTTTGGGGACAACCGGTTGCGGCAACGCGGCCAGCTCGGCGCCTCGGGCATCGACGACGATCACGCCGCCATCAAAGTCGGACAGCAGCTGCTCGGAACTACGCAGCTCGGTGGTTGGTGATAGCCCGAAGGCGATCGCTTCGGCAATCGAACGGAGCGCCGCCAAGCGATGGCTGATCCGATCGCCCAGGCCGATCGCAGCCTCACGCGCCGCTAGCTGGTTGTGCTGCGCGACCATGGTTCGCATTTCATTTTGGTGTAGCGTCGTTGCGGCAATGGCGACGACGATGAGCACCAGCGTCAAGGGGAGCACCACGGTCAGCAGCAGGCCGGGCAATAGCCCGCGCAAGCGGGACATTATTCGATCTTATCCGTGGGCGAGAGCCAACCCAGCGTGACCGCGCGCATGACGGCTTCGGTACGCGTGGCGACGTGCAGTTTGCTGAAGATGTTGGCGAGGTGACCTTGTACGGTGCGGTCGCTGACACTGAGCTGTGCCCCGATCGCTTTGTTCGTCAGACCCTGCGCGGCCAATTTCAGCACATCCATCTCACGCGGGGTGAGTGATTCGATCGGTTTGTCGAGGGTGTGGCCCATCAGCTGCGTCATCAGCTTGCGCGCGATCGTAGGATCGAGCACCGATTTGCCCTCTTGGACATCATACACGGCTTGAATGATGTCGTCGGCATCGGCGGTCTTGAGGACATAGCCATTGGCGCCCGCTTGTAACACCGCCAGCACATAGGGGGCGTCATCGTAAGCCGTCAGGATGAGAATGCCGATCGGCCAATGTTGCGCTCGAATATGGCGACAAACGTCGATGCCACTGCGCTTCGGCATCTGAATGTCGATCACGGCTACATCAGGTTGTAGTTGTTCGATCAAGCGGATGGCTTCTTCGCCATCGCCGGCCTCGGCCAGCACTTCGATATTGCCCGGCTCCGTGAGAAACTCACGGATGCCCTTGCGCACGACGGCGTGATCGTCAGCTAAGACGACGCGGATGTTGGCAGGCGACATGTTTTCCTCGGTCAGGCGCACCTGGTTGTGCTCTCAATCTCAAAAGAGGTTAGAAGGGTGGACCAAGTGCGTGTCTTAAAACCGCTTTGAAACCGCGTCCTGTGGTCTGATTCAACGCACGGGGACGTGGTTGCGGAGCGAGTTGGCTAAGAAAGAGTGTACCAGCAAACACCGGTATTGACACGCGCGATACAATAAAGTGTGGCGGGAGTCCTGCTTTTGCACATCTGTCTACTCCAGCCTATAATCACTAGAGCGGATTCCAATTTCGTTTGCGACTCTGCTCCGGCTGGATGTAACCATCCAGCCACACAAACGACGGATGGCACATCCGTCGAGAGCGGGTGGTGCTGTAAATCAACCAGGAAATTGCTCTAGGATGTCACGGTCGTCACGTGAATGCTTGTGGTCTGCAGTTGCCTAGCCAGCGACACTATTCAAGGAGGAACTGATGAAGCGCTTTCCATTCGTAGTGGGTGTTGGACTGACTTTGTTGTTAACGGCCTGCCAAGCTGATCCGACGCCGGCACCCACTGAGACGGCAACCGTCGAACCAACTTCCGCCCCGACTCTGCCTCCCACCTGGACGCCGACTGCGCAGCCTTCACCCACCCCGGCCGATACACCGACTCCTGCCGAAACGCCGACCTTGGCCGTAACGCCAACTCCGGTCCCCGCAGATATTTGGGTCGATGCAGCCAATGGCTTGAACCTGCGCGCTGAAGCCAGAGCTGATGCGCCGCTGGTGGCAACCCTCAAGCATCAACAGCATCTCATTGTAATCGGTCCGGCGACTGGACCAGATGCCGGCGGTATTACGTGGCAGAATGTTCGCACTGACGACGGTCAGATCGGATGGACGTCTGCTCAGTTTCTCACCAAGACGAATCCTACTGGACCTACACCTGTGCCAACGACAGCGGCCCCCGTCGCCTCGAGCGGCGAAGCCTGGGTGACTGCGGCCACTGGCTTGAATCTGCGCGCACAGGGGGCGCTGACCGGGACGTTGGTGGCCTTGCTCCCCTTGGGCACACACCTGACGCTAACGGGCGCACCGACCGGACCAGACGCAAACAGCATCACCTGGCAAAGTGTCCGCACCGATGACGGCAAAGCAGGATTTGTTTCAACGGCCGCCATCTCGTCGACCAAACCAGACACCCTCACGCCTACCTTGACAGCGCCTGTGACGACAACCGTTACCGCCACCACCACGCCGGCGACCATCACAGCGACTGTTCCGGCAACGACGACCACTTCCGCAGGTACGGTGTATGTAATCTCGACGAATGGTTTGAATCTGCGCGCTCAACCCAACACGACGTCCGCGGTGATCGCCTCGTTAACCTATGGTCAACGCCTTACGGCACTTGCTCCCCGGACGGCGCCGGATGCAGGGGGTATTGCCTGGCAGAATGTCCGCACCGAAGCGAATCAAACGGGGTGGGCGGCCGCCAACTATCTTTCGGCCACTCCGCCGGCCACTGCCACCACAACGATAACTCCAGCGGGCACGTCGGTGACCTCCACGACGACGTCTCCCACGGGCACCTCCGTCACGACCGCCGCGAATGATCTGTTTCAGCGGATCAATAAGTTGCGCGTTGAGAACAAACTGCAGGCGGTAAGCCTGAACGCGCAGCTGGCGACCGCCGCGCAACGTCACAGCCAGGACATGGCGAAGACCGGCAACATTTCGCATACCGGCTCGGATGGTTCCACACCTGAGCAGCGGCAACGCGCAGCCGGCTATGGGGGCGGAACCGGCGAGGAAGCCATCTCTGGTGGCCGCATCACCGTCGACGACGCCTGGAATTTTTGGACGAACGATCGACCACATGCCAATATTCTGCTGACGCCAGAATATACCGTGGTGGGCATCGCGGTCGTCAATGTCGCCGATCGTTATTACTATACGTTGGTTTTTGGCAAACCGTAAGCTGGGTAATTGCTCCGCGTCATGCCGAACGCTTCGATCGGGCGTTCAGGTTGAACACAGGCAGGTCGCGCTGGGCGAACGTGCCTCCGCCGCGCAGTAGCGGGTCAGGTGCACAACGCGCGGGGACGCCGCCGGAGAATGATCAAACGAAGACGGAGGCTAAACAGCCTCCGTCTGTTTTGTTTCGCGCCCGGCGCCGTTCTGCCGGGTCAACTATTTGGTTGTCACACCACTCATTACGGGTCGCAACGCTGCATCGGTTTCGCAATCGAGGTTGTTGCGCGCGAAAATGGCGCGGCTTCTTCCGGCGGAGGTAGGCCGCTGACAAACACGGCCGCTTATCCGCACTCAAGGAAGATCAATTTTCTCGACAGGCAGTACCTAATCAATCTCTACGTAGGGGCACAACTCCTCAAAGCACTGCCTGAGTTCACAATCCAATAAACAGCCGGGCATCATTTTCGCGCCTCATTCTGCAAACAGCCTTGCTACATTTCTATCCCTGTCATCCAACTTGTTACACTCCGCCGCCCAACGCTGGGCAGCGGCCGGTCAGGCAACGAACTTCTCAACTTGAGATCGATCGTCCTCCTTTCCGCGTGCAAGCCTTCAGGTGAAATCGATGACGACAACTAGGGTGAAGACTTCTGCCACCGGCCTGCGCGTCTATGTATGTAATACACCCGATTCAAAGCGTGTGCCGTTGGCGTTTGAGGGGCGTAGAATGTGGAAAGTGTGTGTGCAACCCGGCATTATCAGCTGGCGGTCTTTGCTGTATACTATCTTCATTCTCGCTCCCACACGTGTCCATGTCCATTGTCGAAGAGGTTCTCACTGCTCCCGCAGATTTCCGCCGCGCCGTAAGTGAGCGCGTGATGTACCCGCCCGTCTACGTGAAGGTGAAGTTGTTTTTTGGCTGCAACCTCAAATGTGCCATGTGCAATCACTGGCGTGAGACGCGCGAGCCGCCCCTCTCGATCACGCGCTTCCGCGAAGTGCTGGCCGAACTGGCCGAATTAGGCTGTCGCAAGATTCACTTCTCTGGTGGCGAGCCGCTGCTCCGGCCGCACGTGCCCGATCTGGTGGCGCACGCCACACAACTAGGCCTGCGCACGACCCTGACGACCAACGGCACACTCGTCGATAAGGAAATGGCGAAGCGTTTGGTGGAGGCGGGCCTGCGCGGTGTGAATGTCTCGATCGATTCACCCGACCGCAAGCTGCACGATCAGATTCGCGGCGAACGCGGCGCGTGGAAGAAGGCCGCGCAAGCGGTGAAGTATTTTCGACGCTATGCCCACAAAGGCAAGCTCAATATTC
>JAUQXC010000964.1 GCA_030834825.1 Thermoflexales bacterium | reverse complement strand
CCAATGCCTACCAGCGCGGCCAACGGTGGCGCTAAAAGCGCCAGATAATACGAATGGAAGAATCCGGCCACGCTGAAGAACGCCATGCCGATCAGCAACCAGCCGCCCCACAGCACTACAGATTGATGCTCCCGGCCCAGCGGCCAACGCAGGCGTTTCCGAAAGACCAGCACCGCAACGCTGAACAAGCCGAAGGGCAACAACCAGCTCAGCTCGTTGCTTAATGATCCGATCAGCAGGCGCAGCGGACCAGGCTGGCCTGTGTTGAAAGCCCCACCACCTCTTCCAAATCCATCGGGCATTTGTGGCAGTCCACCTTGAGGTGGTCCACTCTGTGGTTGCCCACTTTGCGGTTGCCCACCAGGCAGTTGACCTCGTCCATCACCGGGAAAGCGATTGGTCTGCCCTTGAGGGGGAGTTCCACCATCGAAGCGTTGAGGTCGTACGCCAGCATTCGGTGGTTGTCCCGGCGGGAAGCCGGGTGGCGTGCCCAGCGGACTTCCCCCAAAGGCGCCTCCGCGCCCGCCCTGCCCCAGCAAGCGATCGAGACCGTTGTAACCTACCATGAGATCGAACACTGAGTTATTCGTGCTGCTGCCCACGTAGGGACGTTGATCGGCGGGTGTAAGCTCGACGATGACGGCCCACGAAAGCGAGACGGCCAGCAGCACGCCAGTCGCCAGGATTAGTTTGCCCAATTTGCGTCCCAGATTCTCGGCTGCACCCAGCAAGTACAACGCATAAAATGCCGGTAACGGCAGATAAGCTGCTAACATCTTGATATTGAAGGCCAGTCCCATCAGCACGGCACCCAACAACAAGAAGCGCCAGCGTGTCGTCTCGGTCGCTTTGATGAAAGCCCAGGCGGCGAACAGCAGTACCAGAATCAACGTGCTATCGATCGTGTTGTTGCGATCGACCGCGACGGACACCGGCGTCACCGCCAGCGTCAGCGCCGCAAGCAAGCCCGCACTCGTTCCAAACGAGCGTCGCACCAGGTGATAAACCACCCCCACCGCGAAAACACCTGCCAGCAATTGCGGCAATAACACGCCGAACCCGTTGACGCCAAAGATAGCGGCCGAGATCGCTTGCAGCCACAGGCCCAGCGGCGGTTTATCGATACTGACTGAACCGCCCGGCTCCGCCGCCACGAAGAAGAAGTTGCGCCATGACTGCAGCATGCTTTCCACGCCAGCCGTATAGTAGTGATTGCTGTAGCCCAACGCCTCCAGGTTGGAAAAGCGCAGCGCCATGGCCAGGGCAACGATCAACGCCAGCGCGAGCCAACGCAGCGCTGTCTCACGCGAAAGGCGACGCCAAGTCTGTCGCACGGCGGTTGAACGTGAATCGAACGTGGCCGTTCCCATGTCAAATGACTTTCAGCTCTACCGACTTGAGCGGGATTATTGTTGATCGCTCCCGCTGGACACATGCACCCACTGCGTGCAGTGCGGTGTTGCCAAATCCAGGGGCTTGGGCGGCGGATGTGACCATCCACCGCGAGCGCTTCCCGTTAAACCTGGAAGAGCCACATGAATATACCAACTCTCAGTTTTACTGTAGCGGGAACCTGTGCAGATTTAATTGAGGTTGAATGAAAAACCGATAAGAACCCATGTATGCTCCCGGCCCGCATTGACGCGGGCATCGGCTCTGTTAAGAATTGGTGTTCCAAAACTAATTTCCCTATTGACAAACTTCGCTAATCTGTTGTATTCTATTCAACAAATTACAACAACAAATCAACAAATTCCAACAACACCAACCTTGCAAAGGCAAGTTCATCTTGACGACCTTTGAACGGCAACAGCGCCTCACCGAGATCATTCGTCAACAACCGGGCATCCGCGTCCCCGAACTCGCCCGCCTGTTAAGCGTGTCGGAAGGCACAGTCCGCAACGATCTACGAGCATTGGACCGCGCCGGACAATTGAAGCGGGTGCGTGGCGGAGCCATCGCCGACAAACACGGCGGAGCCGCACAAAATCCGGTCTTCATTGCCCGGGCGCGCGTATCCGAAGAAGCCAAACGCCGCATCGCGCGCTGGGCAGCCGAACTTGTCGAAGACGGCGACACCCTGCTCTTCGACGCCAGCACCACCGTTTACTATCTGGCTGAGTTCCTTAAGGATCGACGCAACCTTACAGTCGTCACCAACGGACTGGAGATCGCGCGCAGCCTGGCGCAGAATTCCTCCAACAATGTGATCTTGCTGGGCGGACTCATGCGCGCCGATGGCACCTCGGTCAGCGGCACGCTGAGCCACAAACTGCTGGAAGACCTCTACATCAAGACGGCGTTCTTATCCTGCACCGGCATTACGCTGGAAACCGGGCTGATGGAAGTGTACCTCGACGAAGCGCAGCTCAAGCGCAAGATGATTCAGGTCGCCGGATCGGTTGTAGCCTTGATCGATTCCAGCAAGTTCGGCAAGATCGACCTGACGCCCTTTGCCGCGCTCGATCAGATCACGCATATCTTTACGGACAGCGATCTCGATCCGCAGTGGGTTCCACAATTGCAGAAATTTCCGTTGTCCCTGACGGTCTGTTCCGCCAGCACCATCACCGCGTATCAACCGCACGGTCGGGAAACGCGCCACTACCGCCTGGGGTTTGCCAACCTCACTGAAGACAGCCCGTTTTGCATTGACGTCCGGCGTGGCTTGGAACGTGCCGCGCACGAAGCAGGCAACATCGATCTGATCATCGCCGACAACCAGCTCAATGGCGAGCGAGCGGTGGAGATTGCCGATCAATTCGTGCAGCAAAATCTGGATCTGGTCATCGAGTATCAGATCGACGCGCAGGCTGGCAATCGCATCATGGACCGCTATCGACAGGCGGGCATCCCGGTGATCGCCGTGGACATCCCTCTGATTGGCGCGACGTTCTTCGGGGTGGATAACTACCGAGCGGGGTACCTGGCCGGAGCCGCTTTGGGCGAGTGGATCCAATGCACGTGGGGGGGCCAACTCGATCGGTTGATCGTGCTCGAAGAGCCGCGCGCGGGCGCCCTGCCCGGCTCGCGCATCCAAGGCATGCTGGAAGGCGTGCACGCCAGCATCGGCGAAATCCCGGCGGACAAACGTATCCCCTTGAACAGCGGTAACACGGGCGAGGTGAGCGAAGCGCAGATGGCAGAAGTATTGAAACGTTTCCCCGATCTGCATCGCCTGGCCGTGATGGCCTTCAACGACGATGCGGCGATGGGCGCGCTGGCCGCCGCGCGCAAGCTGCAGCGCGAGAACGACCTGATCATCGTGGGACAAGGCGCTGACCGGCGGGTGCGCGAAGAGCTAAAGAAAAACGATACTCGCCTCATCGGTTCGACGGCGTATCAACCCGAGCAGTACGGCGAGAAGATCATTCCGCTGGCGTTGAAGATTCTGCGCGGCGAGCCGGTGCCGCCGGCCGTGTACCTGGAGCACACGTTTGTAAGTGCCGAGAAGACCGCGGAAGTTTTGAAAACCTCTGCGGTCTAAGACTGGATTCAAGGCCTATGAGCGGACCCATTTTGTCCATGATCAACATCAGCAAGAGCTTCTCCGGCGTTCAGGCGCTGCGGGGCGTGCAGTTGGAACTGCATCCCGGCGAGGTGCACGCGCTGTTGGGCGAGAATGGCGCCGGCAAGTCCACGCTGGTCAAGGTGATGACGGGCGTGCATCAACCGGACACCGGCGAGATTTATCTGAACGGCCAGCGGCTGCAGCTGACCGATCCGCGCCAAGCGACAACGCGGGGCATCTCAGCCATCTATCAAGAGCTGAGCATCTTTCCTGATCTGGATATCGCCGAGAACATCTTTGTGGGGCGACGTCCCACACGCGCGGGCGGGCTGGTCGATTGGGGTCGGATGTACCGCGAGGCCGAGGCCCTGCTTGGTTCGTTGGGTGTCCAGCTGAATCTGAAAACGAAAGCGCGCTATCTCAGCATCGCGCAGCAGCAAATGGTGGAAATTGCACGTGCCCTGTCGGTGAAGGCCCGCATCCTGATCATGGACGAACCGACTTCGGCGCTGACCTTGAACGAAGTGGCCGATCTCTTCCAGATCGTGCGCCGCCTGCGCGACCAGGGCACGGCGATATTGTTCATCTCGCATCGTTTGGAAGAATTGTTTGAGATCGCCGATCGGGTGACGGTGCTGCGCGACGCGGCCTACGTAGATACCCGAGCGATGGCGGGCGTCACGCAGGAAGAATTGATCCGCTTGATGGTGGGCCGCACGGTCAGCGATCTGTTCCCGAAGAAACAGGTGGCGCAGGGGGAAGTGATCTTGCGCGTAAAGAATTTGACGCGGGCCGGCGCTTTCAAGGATGTGTCCTTTGATCTGCACCAGGGCGAAATCCTGGGTATGGCAGGCTTGGTCGGCGCGGGCCGCACCGAGGTCAGCCAGGCGCTCTTTGGTGTCGCGCCCGCCGATGCAGGCACGATCGAGATTGAAGGCCGAGCGGTGCACATGACCAGCCCCAAGCAAGCGCTGGCGCGCGGCCTGGCGCTGGTGCCCGAAGATCGACAGCACCATGGATTGGTGACGCCCATGGACATCGCCGACAACGTCATGCTACCCAGGTTGGCGCGTTTTTCCAGGCACGGCTGGTTGGCCGCGAAGCAGGCCCGGCAGGCCGCGCACGAAGCGGCCACGCAGCTGGAAGTGAAGGCGACCACGGTCTGGCAGAAAGTACGCGAGCTCTCCGGCGGCAACCAGCAGAAAGTGGTGCTGGCCAAGTGGCTGTCCACCGGCCCGCGCATTTTGATTTTGGATGAACCGACGCGCGGCATCGACATCGGGACGAAGGCCGAGGTGCATCGCTTGATGTGCGATCTGGCCGCCGAGGGCCTCGCGATCCTGATGATCTCGTCGGAACTGCCCGAGGTGTTAGGCATGAGCGATCGGATTCTGGTGATGCACGAAGGTCGCATCACCGGCCTGTTCGATCGCGCGGAAGCGACGCAGGAAAAAATCATGCTGGCCGCGACGCAGACGGTGTGAACCAGCAGGCGCTTACGCCCTGCGGCCCGCCGTGGCTGTGCCACGGACACGGCAAATCGCGCCTGCCGAACGTGCCGCTGATCACCCACCCGCCCGGCGCGCCTCCGTCGCAAAGCGACGGGAAAGGCGTGCGTAGGCGAGACTTCACGGACCCATCGACGCAGGCCGACGATCGGCTGCTCAGCCCATCAGGCGCGAATTCCATTCGCCGGACAATTTGGAGAAACAACGTGACGACTACCCCACTCGAAAAATCCAAACCCAGTCTGGCCTCCCTCTTCGCGCGTTTTCGCGAACTGGCGTTAATGGGCTTCATTCTGTTGTTGGTCGCACTCATCAGCCTCCGCAATCCGAACTTCCTCACGTTCACCAACTTCAAGGATATTCTGCTGGATATCTCGATCCTGGCAATGGTGGCGCTGGCGCAGGGCATGATCATCATCACCCGCGGCATCGATCTGTCCGTCGCTTCGATGCTGGGGCTCACCGCCATGATGGTGTCCTTCACGGTCAAGGCCTACCCTGAAACCCCGATCGTTTTTACCGTGCTCCTAGGCATGGCGCTGGGCGGCGTGTTGGGCAGCGTCAATGGGCTGATCATCACCCTGGGGAAAGTGCCGCCAATCATCGCCACGCTGGGAACGCTGAGCATTTATCGCGGTTTGGTCTTCCTCTACAGCAACGGCACCTGGATCAATGCCTTCGAGATGCCGACCGCTTTCAAGCAACTCGCCAAAGGCGCGTTGTGGGTGCTGCCCAATCTAGTCATCGGTGCGCTCATCGTCGCGGCCCTGGTCTATCTCTTCCTCAACTACCTGCAAGCCGGCCGCGACATTTACGCGCTCGGCACCAATCCCGACGCGGCGGCGATTTCAGGCATCCGCACGCAGCGCATTACCTTCATGGTCTACGTGATCTCCGGGGTCGTGTGCGGGCTGGCGGGTGTGATGTGGGCCTCGCGCTTTGAAGCCGCGCAGACCAACA
>JAUQXC010000963.1 GCA_030834825.1 Thermoflexales bacterium | reverse complement strand
CAGGCACGCCGTTCACGGTTTCGTTGCCCACCCGCTGTCCGCCACGCACACCACCGATGATGGAGCCGGGATCGAACATGGCACTGGCTTGCGGTCCGCTCTCGGCGGTGACCTGGGTGCACATGGTGCCAATCTGGCTGTACTGCTTGCCGCCCACTTCGATCGTCTGGATGACGTTTTCCTCAGCGCCGGTCCCGCCGGCGCCGCCCAGCATGGCGCCAAAACCCGTGATGGTGGTGCGCTTGGCGGCCGGGTCTTTGACGAATTCTTCTGTGAAAGACATCGTGCCCGTCTTAGGCTTGCCATCTTCAGTGCCTTCAAAGCTCATCGTAAAAGCAGCTTTGTAGGAATTCAACTCGCTGAGGCCGGCGGTCACGTTAGCAAGTTCGATCGCTTCTGATGGAGCGGGTTCAGTTGCGACGGCCACCGGCTTTTCGACGGGAGGCTGTGCGGGTGGCTCGGCCGGTTTGTCGGTCGGTTGACTGGCGGGTTGCTGGCTGGCCTGGGTGGGGGCTGTCTGTGCACCTCCGCTTGGGGCGGGGCCACCACCGCAAGCCGAGAGCACCAGCGCGGCGATCATGATCACAACTACAATGGGAATCAACTTCTTCATCTTCTTCTCCTTAAAGTAATGAAATGTAGACTTGGTGTGGCAACAGTCGGGGGCAAATCGTAGCACGGTTTGATCGATTGTCAAATAAGTTGGACGTGGCAGGGGAATGTCATGCCTGGCGGCACGCATGCGCGAAGCACTCGGGCCTGACGTGCGAATCGACTACGCTGTTTCTTGGTGAAGCCGTGAGAGCCGCAAAGCCTCAATCGTAGCCGGGGTAGGGACCGTAGGATTTGATGATGTCTTCTTCCGTGTAGACTTGTTCCATGGCGTCCCACCAGGGCAGGCCGTCGGTCTTCTGGAAGTGCCACCATTCAACGTCGGGGTAATAGGAACGCCAGCGCCAGATGGCACGCACGCGATTCCAGCCGTAGTCTTTGGCCAAAGTGGTGAAATCCACATAGTAGCCGGGCGGGATCGTTTCCATCAGCCGCCCCCCCTCGGCGGTGCCCGTCTGCAAAAGCCACGGCGCTTCACGCAGAGGCTCGCCCATGCTGCCATCCTGATTCTTGGCTTTGATGAAGACCCGCCAGTAAGTCACGCTGCCAATGTCTTCCCGCACGATGACAATGGGATCACCCGCCGACTGGAACGCTGTCTGATTGATGTCCACCGCACGACCGGTCACGTGATACGAGCGGCGGCTCTGGCCCTCGCGCGGCGTGTGATTCATGGATCGCCAGGTGTTGCCGACGAGGTCGAGATAATCGATGCCGGTTTCCAGCAGCACACGCGCCCGCAGCGCGCGGAACGAATCATCGACAGCATCGCTCAACAGTTGACCGGATGGCTTGATGTTTTCCATCTGCACAAAGACGTACGGCGGCTGACCGCGCCCGGTGGGACTGACTACTTCCGTGTACAAAGGCGGCGCCTTCAGCGGCGCTTCGTCCAGGCTTCGTTGAATCGCATCCTGCGGGATAGTCTGCTTGCTCCAGGTAGGGTGGACAATATATTCGCGGCCGCCGAAGGCCTCTTGCGCCACACCCCAGCCGCCCAGGTTCGCGCCAATCAGCACGTCGCTGTCACCGCGATGATATGTGAACACAATGGCTTTGCCGTCCGGTGACCAGGTGGGTTCGCTGCCCTGGCCGAATAGGCCCACCTCGGCCTCTTGCAGGCTTTTGTATTTCAGATCAAAGGTATTAACGTAGATGAGCTGATCGCCGGGACGGCCCGAGGTATAGGCCAGCTGGGTGCCATTCGGCGACCAGGCCGGGTTATCTTCTTCGCGGTCAGGGGTGTTGGTCAAGTTGGCGAGATCGTCTTCACCTTCTTCGGAATCGAGCGGCAGCAAGTAAATGTCCTTGTTGTTATCACGGTAGGACGCAAAGGCGATGGACTGGCCATCGGGCGACCAGGCGGGATTCATATCCGGCGCCAAGCTGGTGGTCAGGCGCTTGACATTCTGACCATCACGGTCCATCGTGTAGAGATCGAGATTGCCATCCCGATATGATTCAAAGACGATTTGTTCGCCGTCCGGCGACCACGCGGGTGCGCCATCATAAGTGCTGCTGAAGGTCAGACGGGCCGTCACGCCGCCGGCGATCTCCATCCGATAGATCTCCCAATTCCCGTCGCGATGAGACGCAAACGCGATCTCCTGCCCGTCGGGCGAAAACGAGGCGCCGCGATCGTCAGCTGGATGACTGACCAGCCGCACCAGCTGCTTATCTCCAGCGTTGACGGCGTAAATATCCGCATTGCCATTGCGGCGCAGGGTAAAGGCCAACGCGCCGCCGCCGCCAAAGGGCGAAATGGGCGTGGGCGTAGGCGTAACGGGCAGAGGTGTGGCTGTTGGAACCAGTGTACGCGTGGGCAGCGACACAGCCTGCGGCACGATCTTCTCCACAATCTGAACGCTGGGTGCGCTGAGCGCCAGAACAGCCAGCACGATCATGATGAGCAGATTGATGAGAAAGAAGACGACGATCAATCCAGCCTGGCGGCGACTAAGGACGATGGGCGGTGGTTCTTCTTTTTCGGGTTCGGATGAAGCGGGACGCCGGAAAAGGGACGACATGGCCTTGACTATATCACGCGCCACAAACGGCTGTCAAATGAAAATTTGGGCTGAAAGGCCGCCCTCCGCTGCGGTTGCGTTACAGCCTCATTACCGTCAGTTGACTTTTTTCCTGGTTGCGCTAAGCTAAGCGCGTGGCAAAGGTAAGACTCGACCAACTTCTGGTGCAGCGCAACCTGGTGGAAAGCCGCGAGCGGGCGCAACGCTTGATCATGGCCGGCGAGGTGCTGGTGAACGATCGGGTGGCCGATAAACCCGGCCTGCAGATCGCCGCCGATGTGACCATCCGGATCAAAGAACCGCTGCCTTACGTGAGCCGGGGCGGCCTGAAGCTGGCGGCCGCTCTCGATCGGTTCCCCATCCCGATCGCGCAAATGGTGTGCGCCGATGTGGGTGCTTCCACGGGCGGGTTCACAGATTGTCTGTTGCAACGCGGCGCGGCCCGCGTGTATGCCATCGACGTGGGCTATGGCCAACTGAACTGGAAGCTGCGCAGCGATGCGCGCGTGGTGGTGCTGGATCGGACGAATGCGCGTTACGTGGCAGCGCTGCCGGAGCCGATCGGGTTGGCCGTGATTGATGCATCGTTCATCTCCTTGCGCCTGATCTTGCCCGCTGTGCTAAAATGGTTGCAGACCGAGGCGCACCTGGTTGCGCTGATCAAGCCTCAATTCGAAGCGGGGCGTGATCGAGTTGGCAAGGGCGGCGTGGTGCGTGATCCCCAGGTGCATGCTGAGGTGGTGCGAACAATCGCGCAGGCCGCACGGGATTTGGGTTGCAGCCCGATCGATCTCATCCGCTCTCCGATCGAAGGTCCGGCGGGTAACGTGGAGTTCCTCATGTGGCTGAGGCCGGGCGCGCACGCGGCGGTGCAACCCATCGACGAGTTGCTTCGAACGATTCTGGCTTGACAGGCAGGTTCGACTCATGCCCGATTCACAACTTCCTCCCTCACCGAGTACGTCAAATCATACACGCCCGCTGCCGCAGACCGGCGACTTGCGCCGCAGCTTTACCGTGCTGCGCCGGCAGGCCGATCGGCTGCAGCGCATTTTGGAAATCAGCCAGATCCTGACCAGCACGTACGATCTGGACGAGCTGCTGCAGATCATTCTGGCAGCCGCCATCGAGCTGACCAAGACCGAGGCGGCCTCGATCTTGTTGTTGAATGAAGGCGGCACAGAGCTGCGCTTTGCCGCCACCACCGGGAGTAACCGGGACAAGCTGATGGCGCTGCGGGTGCCGGTGGAAAACAGCCTGGCCGGCACGATTTTGCGATCGGGCGAGCCGATGGTCTTTGACGATGTGCGGCAGGACCCGCGCCACTTTGACGGCGTGGACAAACAGATTGCGTTCGAGTCCCGTTCGATGCTGGGTGTGCCGCTGTTGATGCGCGAGCGCCCCGTGGGGGTGCTGGAAGCATTGAACAAGTTGGACACGTCGCCGTTCGGCGAAGAAGATGGTCAGGTGCTGATGACGCTGGCCGCGCAGGCCGCCGTGGCGATCGAGAACGCCCGCTTGATCACGGCGTTGCAGAAGGCCTACGAGCAATTGAACCGGATCGATCGGATTAAGAGCGATTTCATCGCCATCGCCTCGCACGAATTGCGCACGCCGCTGGGCTTGATTCTGGGCTATGCGTCGATGCTGCGGGAAGACCTGAAGAATACCGACACCAGCCAGCAGCTGGATGTCGTGATGAACAGCGCGCTGCGGCTGCGCGATCTGATTGACGATATGGTCAACGTGCAGCACATCGAAGAGGGCAAGGCTAAACTGGTGCTGACCGAATTTGTGCTGCAGGAAGTGGTGCAGCGCGTGGTCGAGGCCGTGCGCGAGTTGTACACGACCAAGGAGCAAGAGCTGTTGGTCAGTTTGCCTGCGCAGCCATTGTCCTTGAAAGCCGATCGCGAGAAGATCGCACTGGTCGTCAACAACTTGTTGACCAACGCCATCAAGTTCACGGATCCGCGCGGGCGCATCATGGTGGCGGCCGAACTCAAGAATGGCGAGGTGCAGGTGCATGTGGCCGACACCGGCATCGGCATTCCGGCGCGTGAGGTGGAACATATCTTCGATCGCTTCTATCAGGTGGAGCCGCATTTGACCCGCCAGCACGGCGGGCTGGGCCTGGGCCTGGCGATCGCCAAAGGCATGATCGAAATGCACGGCGGTAAGATCTGGGTGGAGAGTGTGGAAGGCCTGGGTAGCCGGTTTTCGTTCAGTGTGCCAGTAGCCGGACCGTCGCATAAATAACGCACCACTGAGTGGCGATGTGCTTCTTCAGCAGAAACCGAGTTTCTCGATGCGACTCGGTTTCTGACATTTCTGCGGTATAATCTCCCCGTTATGGACGAGAAACACATTCGCAACTTCTGCATTATTGCCCATGTTGATCACGGCAAGTCCACGCTGGCCGATCGCTTGCTGGAGCACACCGGTACCCTGACCGCGCGCGAGATGACGGCGCAGGTGCTGGACTCGATGGATCTGGAACGCGAGAAAGGCGTGACGATCAAGGCTTCGGCCGTGCGCATGAAGCATACGGCTCGCAACGGCGAAGTGTACGAGATGAATTTGATCGATACGCCGGGTCACGTGGACTTCACCTACGAGGTGAGCCGCGCGTTGTTTGCGTGTGAAGGCGCGGTCCTCGTCATCGATGCGACACAGGGGGTGGAAGCCCAGACCCTGGCCAATCTCTACCTGGCGATCGACGCCGATCTGGCGATCGTGCCGGTGCTCAACAAGATCGATCTCGCCTCGGCCCGACCGGATGAGGTGGCTGAAGAAGTGACGCACATCCTGGGCGGGAAACCGGAAGACGTTCTGCGCGTATCCGCGAAGGAAGGCGTGGGTATCGACGAGCTGTTGGAAGCGATCGTGCAGCAGGTGCCCCCGCCGCGCGGTAATCCGGCAGCGCCCTTGCGCGCGTTGATCTTCGATAGTCACTACGACACCTACAAGGGCGTGATCGCTTACGTGCGCGTGATCGATGGCGCCGTCGATCTGAAAACGCGCGTCAAGCCGATGGCGACCGGAGTTGAGGCGGAACCGATGGAGATCGGCATCTTCGCGCCGACGATGAAGATCACCCAGCAGCTGGAGGCGGGCGAAGTGGGTTACATCGCCACCGGCCTTAAAACGATCCGTGACTGCCATGTGGGTGATACCATCACGAGTGCGCTCAACCCGGCGCCGCAACCCCTGCCGGGCTATCGTCCCGTCAAACCGATGGTCTTCGCCGGCATCTATCCGGTCGAGACCGATGACTATCCCTTGCTGAAAGACGCCTTGGAAAAACTGCAACTCAACGATGCCTCGCTGGTTTACGAGCCGGAAACATCGCAAGCGCTTAACTTCGGCTTTCGCTGCGGCTTTCTGGGCCTGTTTCACATGGAGATCATCCAGGAGCGCATCGAGCGCGAATATGAACTGGATATTATCGCCACGGCGCCTAGCGTCGAGTACGAGATCTTGATGGCCACAGGCGAGGTGATCACCATTGACTCGCCGGCGCAGCTGCCGGATCCTGCGGGCATTGAGGAAATTCGCGAGCCGTGGATGAAGGTGCAGATCTTCACACCGGTGGAGTACGTGGGCACGGTGATGGATCTGGTGATCAAACGACGCGGTGAGCAGAAAGAGCTGGAGTATCTCGATCCCACGCGCGTGATGATCACCTATGCCTTGCCGCTCTCGGAGTTGATCGTGGATTTCCACGATCAACTGAAGAGCCGGACGCGCGGTTATGCGTCGATGGATTACACCTTCCTGGATTATCGCGCCGAGGACCTGGTGAAGATGGATATTCTGGTCAACGAAGTTGTCGTGGATGCGCTGGCGATGATCGTGCACCGCGACATGGCATATACCAAAGGCAGCGCGATTGTCTCGAAGATGAAGCAATTGATTCCGTCGCAGCTGTTCGTCATTCCCATTCAGGCCGCGGTGGGCGGCAAGATCATCTCACGCGCCAACGTGCGGGCGCAACGCAAGGACGTGCTGGCCAAATGCTACGGCGGCGACATCACGCGCAAGCGCAAATTGCTGGAGAAGCAAAAGGCCGGCAAGAAGCGCATGAAGATGGTCGGATCGGTCGAAGTGCCGCAGGAAGCGTTCATGGCAATCTTGAAAGTAGGTGAAGACTGATATGTCTATCGAGTTAAAGACCCGCGAACAGATCGCCATTATGCGCGAGGCGGGCCGCATTGTGGCGGAAGTCTTCGAAGTCCTGCGGCCGCAGGTCGTGCCGGGCGTGACCACGCTCGACCTCGATCGGTTGGCGGAGGAATACATCCGCCAGCGCGGTGCACTGCCGATCTACAAAGGCTATGTGCCCACCGGGGGGCAGGGCATGCCACCCTTTCCGGGGACGATCTGCGCTTCGGTGAATGAAGTGATCTGTCATGGCATTCCCAGCCAGAAAATTCGCTTGAAGGAAGGCGACATCATTGGTGTGGACATCGGTGTGAAGTTCCACGGTTGGTGTGGCGATGCCTGTATGACGTACGCGGTCGGGACAGTCGATCCGGTGACGCAGCGTTTGTTGGATGTGACGCAGCGCAGCCTGGAGCTAGCCATCAAACAGGCGCAGCCCGGCAATCAACTGGGCGACATCGGCTTTGCCATTCAGCATCACGTCGAGGCGAATGGTTTCTCGGTGGTGCGGGAATATACCGGGCATGGCGTGGGCCGCAATCTGCACGAAGCGCCCACGGTGCTGCATCACGGTCAGCGCGGCAAAGGCTTGAAGCTGCGATCGGGCATGGTCTTTACGATCGAGCCGATGGTGAACGCCGGCAGGCCCGAGACCAAATTGATGGCCGATCGGTGGGGCGTGCGTACCGCCGATGGATCGCTCTCGGCGCAGTATGAACATTCGCTGGCCATCACGGAGAACGGACCGGAGATTTTGACGTTGTTGTGAGGGTGGTCGTGTTATAATCGTGACACCGCGGCGGCTTACTGAGGAAGAGGCCGCCGTCAATCTTGGCAGCTGAAGGTCGTATGTGGCGTAAACCACAAGTGTGGCTGGGCGTGCTCGTGAGCCTCGTGGCCTTATTCCTGGCTTTTCGCGGTATTGAGTGGAGCCGGGTGTGGGGAGCGTTGGCCGACGCCCAATATATCTGGTTAATTCCTTCAGCGCTTTGCCTGATCGTGGCGATTTGGATCCGGGGCGAGCGCTGGCGTTGGTTGTTTGGCGAACGGCGTGAACGTTTGCCCCGTTCGCGTTATTTTAAGGCGACTGCGATTGGCTATCTCATCACCAACACTTTTCCGCTGCGCCTGGGTGAAGTCGCGCGCCTGTTTTTCATTGCGCGTGACAAACAACAGACCTATGGCCTGGCCACCTCGACGATTGTGGTTGAACATGTGCTGGATGTGCTGGTCGTGCTGGGTATTCTGATTTTCATCGTCCTGACCGGCGGTTTACCATTGCCCGAGTGGGCCCAGCAGGGGGCGGCCATTTCCGGCGTTTTGTTTGGCGGCGCCTTGATCGTGATCTTGATCATGGTCTGGCAGCGCGGTCTGGTCCTGCGCCTGGCCGAAAGAGTCCTTTCTAAAATACCCCGTCTCAACTCACGGAAGTGGGTCGAGGTGATTGGACACATGCTGGACGGCTTTGCGGTGCTGCGCCCCGGCCTGTCGTTGGTAATGGTGTTGTTTTGGTCCGTAGCGGGCTGGCTGGCTTCAGCGGTGACCTTTCATTTGTCGCTGATGGCCTTCATCCCCGACGCTCCGTTTACCTATTCGTTGTTCACCACGGTGGTGACAACCTTTGTCTTGTTGCTGCCCGCGACGCCCGGCGCTCTGGGGACGCTGCAGCTCGGCATCCAACAATCGCTGGTGGTGTTTGGCGTGCCCGAAGCGGTGGGGCTGAGCTTTGCCATAGTCTTTCACGTGATGGAAATCATCGTCATGGATGTGTTGGGCGTGATTTGCTTGATCCGTGAAGCCGGTTCGTGGGCCCAGGCCAAGGAGTCGCTGCGGTCTGTCACAGCGCAGGTCCAGCCATCCGCGGGACCTGTTGGTTCGGTGAGTAAGGAAACTTAATCTCTGCGGAGCGATCACTCAATGCGAGTCCTAATCACAGGCGGCGCAGGTTTCATCGGTTCCAATGCGGTTCATCGGTTTTTGCAGCGCGGCGCACAGGTCACCATCTACGACAATCTCTCACGCCGTGGATCACTTAGTAACCTCGACTGGTTGCGCGCTCAGCATGGCGCGGATTCATTTAAGTTGATTCAGGCGGACTTGCGCGAAGCCGATCGGTTGGCCGAAGCCGCGCGCGGGCAGGACGTGATCCTGCACTACGCCGGGCAGGTCACCGTCACCACCTCCGTGCAAAATCCGCGCGGCGACTTCGAGGACAATGCGCTGGGCACTTTTAATGCGCTGGAAGCGGCGCGGCTGTCGGGATCAAACCCCATCTTCATGTATTCATCGACCAACAAAGTCTATGGCGGCATGGAAGAGATCGGGTTGGTCGAGACTGAGACCCGCTACGCCTACCGCGATCATCCCCAGGGCATTTCTGAGGCATTCCCACTTGATTTACACTCTCCCTACGGGTGCAGCAAAGGCGCTGGCGATCAATATGTACGCGATTACGCGCGCATCTACGGCCTGCGCACCGTCGTGTTTCGCCAATCGTCCATCTACGGCCCGCGCCAATTCGGCATCGAAGATCAAGGTTGGATTGCGTGGTTCATCATCGCAGCCGTTACCGGCAAACCGATTACGATCTATGGCGACGGCAAGCAGGTGCGCGATGTGTTGTACATTGATGATTTG